>CAYQYH010000018.1:0-7430 GCA_964421735.1 uncultured Candidatus Saccharibacteria bacterium
GACACAATGACAGACCTTAGGGAAGGAATATCTCTTCGAAATCTAGCTCAAAGAGACCCACTAGTAGAGTACAAGAATGAAGGCTTTAATATGTTCGAAGAGATGTTAAAAAAGATAGATGAATTTGTAGTAACCAGATTCTTTAAAGTAAGATTGGTTAGAAATGAACAGCAAAAACCACAGGAAGTTGATTCTAATAAAGATACTAGACCGGGTAAAACAGTCAAGCAAAAAACTATTAGAAAGAGCAAAAAAGTTGGACGAAATGACCCTTGTCCCTGCGGTAGCGGTAAAAAGTACAAGAAGTGTTGCTATCCTAAATATGGCTAGTTTCCTTTTTCTATGGGATTATTGACACACTATAGTCCCTATATTATTCTAAATAAACGCAATATTCACTTAAATATGGCAAATACAAAGAAAAACAAAAAGGAAAAGAAGGAAAAAATGGTAACTACAAGAAAGAGTGTTCATGTAGTTTTTCTATCTTGCCCTCAGTGCGGTTTTGAAAAAGATCATATTGAACTTTGTGATAACTGTGGTGAGGCTATGAGGGTAATAGATGTTGTTGAGAAGTTTGGAGATGATGCCGAGAGGTTTTTAAAAAGAACTCTAAAGAGAAAAGCAGGCAAGAAGGTGGAAGAGGATGATGATTACATCAGTATAGACAACGAAGAACCCAACATCATATTAATGGGAGATGATGGAACTCTTAATGACGACAATGGTATAGATCCCAATGATGACGAAGAAGGGACTCTGACTGAAATCTTTCCTGACGACGAGGAGGAGGGTGAGAGGAAATCAGTAGATGTAGAACCAGATGATGATCTTACCAAAGCATTAGAACAATTAGACTCAGAGGAAGATGATGATCTAACCGCTCAAGATTTTGGATTTGAAGATGGAGAGATACCTACGTTATAATCATTAATGCATGATTTTAACCTAAAAGTTTCAACCTTAAAGAAAAAGTTCCCTAAAGTAGCTGTCGTGGCAGACCAAATGAGTGCTTTTGGTGGTGCAGACAGAGAAATGTTTTCCATTCTAAAACTACTACCTCATTCTGAAATATACACAATACAGTTTAATGAGAAGAAGTATCTACATAAACACCCTAACCTAGAAGATAAGGTACATACTAGCTTTGTTCAAAAGATATCTAAACTCTTACCCAAACACTTCTACAGACACCTTAAAATATTTACACCTTTTGCTTATGAAAGTTTTGACCTAAGAGGATACGATCTAGTCATAAGTATTTCTGCAGGACCCGGTAAAGGTGTAATAACTCAACTGGATCAACCACATGTAGCAATGGTAATGACACCACCCCGTAGTCTTTGGGACAAAGAATTAAATGTAAGAGGTTCTAGACTTAAAGCACTCTACAAACCAATCTCAGTAGTTCTTAACACATACATGAGAATTTGGGATTGGACAATTTCAAGAAGAGTAGATTACTGGACAGCTAATTCCAAATTCATAGCAAAGAAAATTAGGAAAACATACAACAAAGAAGCTCCTGTAATATATCCAGGGGTTGAGAAAAAGTACTACAAAAATTCTTCTCAAGAGCAAAAAGATAAAGTTAGGGAAAAATACAACCTTCCAGATAATTTTGTTTTGGTAGTTTCTCGCTTGTATGACCACAAGAGAGTAGATTGGGCAATTAACGCTTGCATTAAAACAAATAAAAACCTCGTAATCGTTGGAGAAGGTCCAGACAGAAAGTATTTAGAAAAACAGGCTAAGGGCAATGATAATATACAATTTCTTGGTTTTGTAAAAGATGATATGGAAGTTAAAACTATGTATGAACTCTCAGAAGTGTTACTCTTTTGTTCTCTAGAAGATTTTGGTTTGGTTCCTGTAGAAGCAATGGCTTCTGGAACCCCTGTTTTAGGTTACGGTGAAGGTGGTTTACTTGAAACTATTAAGCCAGGTGTAACTGGGGAGTTCTTCCAGACATCTAAACAACTGGCTTCTCTCCTTATTAATTACAACAAAACAAGATATAATGAGAAACAAATTAAAGAACATGCTAGACAATTTTCGGAAGAAAAGTTTTTAATTAATTTATACAACTACCTCAACCAGATCTATGACAAAGAATCCAAAGAAGGATAATTCTAAAAAGAAAGACCTTAAGGTAGCAGTAGTAAGTGACCCTCTTTTTAAACATGGGGGAGCAGAGTCTCACCTTAAATATATTCTCAAAGCTTTTCCTAATAGTGAACTTTTTACTGCATACCACAAGGAGGAATTTACTAAAGAGTTTTTTCCGGGGGTAGAGATAAATCATTCCTTCATGCAAAAACTCCCAGGAAGGGACAAATTTCGTCAATTTTACCTACTTCTTCAACCTTTGGCTTACAGATCTTTTAAGTTTAAAGATTTTGACATTGTTGTTTCTCTTTCCATTGGTTTTAGTAAATTCGTAAGACCAAAGAAAATTAAACATGTAAACATATGTATGTCTCCTCCTAAGTTTCTATGGCGAAAGCAAAGTAGATCTCTTAAAGATGAGGAACAATTAAGTGGATTAAATAAATTCCTTTTTAAATTTTACAGTTTCTTTATGGACACTTTCCTAGAGAGACTTTGGAAAAAATGGGATAAGGAAGCAGCAAAGAGATGTTCTAAGATTGCTGCCATATCTCATGTTGTTAAAAAAAGAGTTAAAAAATATTACGACTATGATGCGGATGTAATGTATCCTCCTGTAGAAGTAAGGAAAATACAGGAAGCTAAGAAAATGAATAGGAAAGAGAATTGGTTTCTGTATCTAGGTAGGGTAGAAACTTACAAGGGTGTAGATTTAGCAATAAAGGCGTGTGTAAAAGCAGGAGTCCCTCTTAAAATAGCAGGCAAGGGAGACCATTTTGAGGCAATGAGAGAGTTAGTTAAGGAATTAAATGCTAAGGGGTTAGTTAAATTCTTAGGCTATGTTACAGAAGAGCAAAAAATTAACCTTCTTTCCAGAACTAAAGCCCTAATATTTCCAGTTCAAGATGAGGACTTTGGTATTGTTCCTGTCGAAGCTAATGCTGCAGGTACTCCAGTTATTGCATATAAAGAAGGAGGAGTATTAGAAACAATATCTCAGAATAATCCTAAGACGGGAATATTTTTTGACAAGTATACTATAAAAGAGCTCTCGAAAATTTTACATAAATTTGATTCGGAGGATTACAATCCAGACAACTGTAGAAAACAGGCAGATAATTTTACATCCGAGATATTTGTATATAAATTGCAAAACTATGTCAAAGATGCTTTACAGAAAAATTAAAAGAATTTGTGATTTCCTCTCCTCTATCATTCTCCTAATATTATTCTCTCCTTTCCTGTTTTTAATTGCCATAACAATCTTCATTTTAGACAAAGGAGAAATCTGCATAAAAGATCCTCTAAGATTAGGCTTAAGAGGAAGAGAATTTAGAATGTACAAATTTAGAACCATGATACCCAATGCTCATAATGAAATCTTAAATAATCCAGAATATGCAGGTTTAAAAAAACAGTGGGAAACAAATGGTAACAAATTAAAGATAGCCGAGGATACTAGGATAACACCTGTTGGAAGATTTTTGCGAAAGACAGACTTAGATGAACTACCACAAATTATTAATGTGCTAAAGGGACAAATGTCTCTAGTAGGTCCAAGACCTATGTATAAGGATGAAGTTTTAAGGCATCTGAAAAAGAATCCAGAGGATGAGAAATATTTAGAAGATATTTTTAAGGTAAGACCAGGTATAACTGGAATATGGCAAGTATCTGGTAGAAATAAAATACCCTTTAGAGAGAGATTAAGGATGGATACAGAATATGTTAAAAACCAGAATTTGTTTACAGATTTTAAAATTTTACTTAAAACTCCGTACGTAGTTTTAACAAGAAAAGGAGCATATGAGTAAAGATTTGGTTACCGTCATAAAATCTATTGACTATTCTGAAGCAGATAAAATCCTTACTGTTTTTGGTAGGCAGTTAGGTAAATTTACACTCTTTGCTAGGAGTATTAGGAAGATAAATAGCAAGAACAGAGGGAATATGCAGACTCTTTGTACCAGTAAAATATCCTTTTACGAAGGGAAAGGTATGCCTCTTCTTACAGAGTCGGAATTTGTAAGTACTTTAAATACAGATAATCTTAACCTTGATAATGTGAGGAGAGTTCTCTTTATGCTTAATAAATTTTTACAGGAATATGATCCATATCCTAAACTCTTTGATGCTCTTCAAACGGTAATTATTAATGATATAGATACCCAATCTTTAAATAAGTTAAGAGTTAAGTTTTTAAAGGAAATGGGCTTTCTGGGTGATTTTTCTTCTTGTATAAACTGTGGGAGTACAAAAGACTTAAAATATATTGACAAGAAAAACTTTGCGCTACTTTGTAAAAATTGCTACAGTAAAGGAAATAGTAAACCCTTGGGACCAGATCCCTATGGTTCTTTAGTTCTAACTGAAATCTTAGATAAATATATTAAGAAAGTAGTCGAAGAAATATAATGAAAATTAAAACTACCTTAAAACTTTTTCTTTTGTCAGCTGTTATTTTCGGTTTAACGTTTTTCTCTCCTATAACCAATCTTAGTGCTCAAACTATGGAAGAAAAGGAGAGTTTTGATGTAATTGTAAATGCTAATGTTAATATAGATCTGTATTCACAGCTATCCTTGTCCCCTTCTACAGTTGAGGTGTTGCAGCCTGCTAGTGTTAATATAACAACAATTAATCCTGATGGAACACCTAGAGCTGAGAGGAGTATTGAGATATATGTGCAAGGGAACTCTGCGGGGGTTTTAATTACCCAGACAGGAGTTACAGATGCTTTTGGAGAAACGAGTGGAGATATTCGTTCTTCTATCCCAGGCTCGTATGTTGTGTGTGCGAAGGATACTACTGAAGGGTTTGACATTTTTATAGAGGACTGTGAGACGCTCTATGTAATTCCAGTTCCTGCTCCAACAATGCTTGAGGAGCCAGAGTATACGAAAGGAGATAGTAATACCGTTATGTGGGACATGGCTGGGGTTGGTACATACAAATACTATGTTGAAGTGAGTACAGATGCAGGTTTTTCTACAGTTAAAGACAATAGTGGTTGGATATCTAATCTTGCGTATGAGTTTAGGGATCTTGAAAATGGGCAGATGTATTTTTATAGAGTAAAGGCTAGGAATTCATATGGAGGTGAAAGTGGTTGGTCCAATATCGTTTTTAGTGTACAGGATGCAACCGGTCCGGAGATTGTTCTAATAAGTATCTCAGATATTGGCGATAATACGAATGTGACATGGGACAGGAATTATACGATAAATATTAGGTATAGGATAACGGACAATATTGATATAACCAAGAAGGAATTTTGGTGCGTAGGAAACGAGGATAGTAGGTATGATTGTCTGTATATGGCGGCGGAGAATGGAGATTTCTGGGATATATCCATACAGTTAAAGAATTTAGAGAAGACTTCTAGTGGGAATCTATTTGAACAGTATAAATTTTGTGTAGAGGCTACAGATGCTGTAAATAATGTCTCTAGAAATTGTGAAGCTAAATTAGATGTAACAATTGAGACTCCAGAGGAAGAAATTCCTCCTCCAGTAATTCCTCGTATTCCTCTAATTACAAGAATAAGGGAAAGGTTAGAGAGGGTTTTTGATGACACACTGCTTCGACTAAAAGAGTTTGATATGACTGATTTAACTGTTACGACTGCAGTGGTAAATCTTCTTGTAGGTTTTGGTCTACTACTTACAGCCTTAGGGTATCTTCCTCATTTTATAATTCAGTTAATATTAGGTCTTCTGAGTCTTCTAGGGTTTAGAAAGAAGGGTAATCCTACTGGTTATGTGTATGACTCAGTCACTAAAGAGCCAATAAACCAAGCAATAGTTAGGGTGTTCACTGAGGTGCATGAACTAGTTTGGACAAGTGTTACAGACAGTAATGGTTATTTTAACACGACTGAGATGAAGGATGGAGAGTACCATATAAAGGTGACTGCTCAAGGGTATACTTTTCCGTCTAAAATTGTATTTGGCAAGACAGACTTTCCTCTAGAAAACGTATACCATGGAGATCCGTTTCTAACGAGGGAGGAGAGAATTCCTGATTTCTCAATACCGATGGACAAGGAAGAGGAGACAACATTTAGGAGAAGAGTTGCAAAGTTCTTTTCTAGAACAAAGTTTCTTTGGAGGGTATTACATGTCATACTTTTTGTGTTTGGTTTACTTTTAAGTATTTATGCAGTCCATATTACTCCTGTGTGGTGGAATTATTTAATACTGGGGTTGTATGTTCCTGCTTCAGTGGGTCTTTGGTATTCATTCTTTGGGAAAAGGGGCAAGTATGGTGTGGTGAAGGATACTGAGAAGAAGGTTGTAGCTGGTGCTATAGTGGGTCTTAAAGAGAAGGAGTTTGGAAAGTTAGTTTCAAAGAGGGTTACGGATAAGTCTGGAAAATACAGGTTCCTCGTAGATAAGGGTGTATATAGTTTGTCTATCTTAAATTCAGATTTGAAGTTAATAGAGGAAGATAAATATTCAGAGTTGGTAGTAGAGAAAGAGGGTGGAGAGGTATTAGCTCCTGATATTAAAGTAAAGAGGCTAGAGGATGATGTTAAGGATGAGGATGTAATAGAACCATTGGAGGAACTGTAGGAGTTATATAATGCATTAGAAGGGTTTTAGCGACGAAGAAGTGGTGTGTGATTAGTGAACATTATTGTGAACTTACAGCCTAAAGAGATTTTTACTTTAGAGAGGGTAGTTAAAAAATTTAATATATCAGCTGGAATTGAAAGTTTACACACCTTTAGTTAGAATATAGAAGATAAAATTTTATAATAGAAAAATGAAAGAAAATAAGATATCAATAATTATTAATAAACCAGCAAGGGAAGTGTTTGAGTATACAACCAATCCTATAAATACAAACAAATGGTTTAACTCGATAGCAGTTGAAGAATCTAGTGAGTATCCTCCTATATTAGGAAGTAAATATAGGAGTCATGGAGGAGATGGGAACTGGGGGGAATATACAGTATCAGATATTCAACCTTATGAAATATTTGAACTTTCTTGCGAAGATAATATTTATCATGTGAGGTATACATATAAATCTATGGATGAAAATAAAACAGAAATGGAGTATTTTGAATGGGTTGATGATGGTGAGTTAGAAAATATTGCTGAAATTGATGTGCTTAATAAATTAAAAGGATTAATGGAAAATTAGAGTTTGGCCCAAATCCCACTGGGGTGGTAAAAGAGTGTTGAAAAAAAGCTTCTCTACTGGTATTATCTCAGAGGTAATTGTGGGTGTATAGCTCAATTGGTAGAGCAAGCGACTCTTAATCGCTAGGTTCAGGGTTCGAGCCCCTGTACACCCATCCCGCTAACTTATAG
>CAYQYH010000019.1:0-11946 GCA_964421735.1 uncultured Candidatus Saccharibacteria bacterium
TCTTAAATTTTTAAAAAGTAGTGTTATGATTCTTTCAGACAAAACAATTAAGAGAAAGATTAAGAGTGGGGAAATAGTAATAGAACCATTCTCTGAGGAGTTTTTACAACCAGCTTCTTATGATTTGCATTTAGATACTCATTTTCTTGTTTTTAATAAAGAAAACATTGCAG
Source organism: uncultured Candidatus Saccharibacteria bacterium (assembly GCA_964421735.1). Lineage (GTDB taxonomy): Bacteria > Patescibacteriota > Dojkabacteria > SC72 > SC72 > UBA2177. The sequence continues at coordinate 174 of CAYQYH010000019.1, forward strand.
TTGTAGATATTAAAGATAAGCCTGAAGGGCTAATGAGGGAGATAGAGGTTACTGAAAAGGAGGGTTTTATTATACATCCGGGGGAGTTTGTACTAGCTAATGTAAAAGAGATAACAGGAGTTGATGAAGGTCATGTAGGTAGATTAGAAGGTAAGAGCTCTTTGGGTAGGCTGGGGTTAATAGTTCATGCTACTGCGGGATTTTTGGATCCAGGTAATGAGTTAAGGCTTACTTTGGAGTTAGCGAATGTCTCTCCTCTTCCAATTCGGATATACCCAGGGATAAAGATAGCACAGATTGCTTTTGAGATTTTGGATAAAGAATGTGAAAGACCTTACGGAAGTAAGGGTTTAAACAGTAAATATTCAGGAGATCTAAAGGTGAAGGGAAGTGAGATGTGGAAAAATTTTAATATTTTCCTCTGATATAATAATAATATGATTAAGGCAGAGCATTTAACAAAAACTTTTAATAGCTTTAAAGCAGTTAATGATATTTCTTTTTCTGTTAATAAAGGAGAAATTTTTGCTTTTTTGGGTCCTAATGGAGCAGGAAAGACCACCACTATAAGAATGCTTACTGGAATATTAGAACTCACTAGCGGAACAGCGTATATAGGAGATTATGACATTAAGAAAAATCCATTGGAGGCAAAACAAAGGATGGGGATTGTTCCTGAAATGGCCAATGCTTATTTAGATCTTTCTGCAATGAGGAATCTTTTACTAATAGGGGAGTTGTATGGGATAGAAAAAGGAAAAGGTGTTGAAAAAGCGGAGAGATTATTAAAACTGTTAGATTTGTATGAGAAGAGAAACCAAAAGGTGAAGACTTTTTCAAAGGGGATGCAGCAGAGAGTAATATTGGCTATGGCTATGATGAATAATGCTGAAATTCTTTTTCTTGATGAGCCTACTTCTGGTTTAGATGTAGAAAGTGCAAGATTAATTAGACAGATAATTAGAGATTTTAATCAAAAGGGAATGACCATATTTTTAACCACTCATAATATTGAAGAGGCGAATTCGCTTTGTGACAGAGTAGCCATTATCAACTATGGCAAAATAGTCGCTATTGATCGCCCTGAAAAGCTGAAGCAGACTATTCAAAGTACATCATCTATTGAGGTAGCACTTAAGAACAAAATAGAACCGACTGAAATTAGGCTGGAAGGAATATCTAAGGTAAAAAAAGTGGGGGATAAACTAAGGCTATATACCAACGATCCTGGGGCTACTCTGCCTATATTAATCGAATATTTTCAAGATTCTGGGAATGAAATAGTTTCTTTAAATACCCTGGGGCCCAGTCTTGAAGATGTATTTGTGGAATTAACAAAGAATAAAAAATAATGAATATTTTAGAACAACTAAAAAGGTCGTTTGCCATAGCGAAAAAAGATTTGTCTATTTATTATTTCAGGGGGACAGTGATAATTCAGGGATTACTAATACCTGCCTTTCTATTTATATCATTCTCATTTAAAAGAGAGATGTCTTTGGATTTTTTAACCCCGGGCTTGTTAGGTATGGCACTTTTTTTTACAGTTTCTGCTATCACTCCAGTTATAGCGCCATGGGAAACCAAAATGAGAACATTCGAAAGATTAGTCTCTTCTCCTATCTCTCTGTGGGCTATTATATTAGGAGATATTTTAGCCTCTGCTTTATTTGGACTTTTTATTTCCTTTTTCGTTATCTTAGTAGGAGTCATTCTTTTGGGAACGGAGATAATAAGCTTTTCTCTGATTTTGGGTACCATTATAGCTGCTTTTTGTTTTTCTGCTTTAGGAACAGTAATTTCCTCTCCTCCAGCCGATAAGCCATCTGATATAATGCTTTTAGCCACCTTAATTAAATTCCCACTTATTTTCATCAGCGGGGTGTTTGTTCCTATTACTGAAATGGGGAAATTCAAAATTTTATCTTTTTTTTCTCCATTGACTTACTATACTGATTTAGGTAGACATTCCATACAGGGCATAGGCCAATTCCCAGTTTTTATAGATTTATTAGTACTTTTTGCTTTCACTCTCTTATTATTTATAATTGCTGTGAAATGGCATAAAAAGAATTTAGATAGAAGATTTTAATAATGATAAAAAGAAAGAGACTGAAAAGGTAAAAGTAGGGAATATCTTTAAGCGATGACTCCGTAAAAGAGGTTGAGGCCGGATGGGAGATTTAAAAGTAAAGAGGAGTAAGATATAGAAAAATTTTAAACAATAGATCCTAATAGATTTTTCTAATACGTAATCCTTTTACATAGCAGGAGGAGTCTCTGGTAATTTCTCAGGAGTCTCTGTGTTTGTTGAACCTTGTTGTATATTTTGTTGATTACCCTGTTGGTTGGGTTGTTGAGCTGAAGGTGGTACAGGTGGGTATTCATCAGAAGGGGTTGGAATTGGCTGGCTGGGTAGACTATCTGTATTTAAGTCTGTAGCTGGAGGATTCTGGTCTGGAGGGACAACTCCGGGAGCTTCTGTCGAAGGACTAGTTCTCTTTATTTGATTGATTTCTCTATCTATATTTTCCTGTAATTCGTAATCAGGCTTTTTTAAAGTAGGGCTTTCTTGCATGTAGGGTTCTTTATCTTCAGGAGGTGTTTGAGGTGGTTTTGGTTGAGGTGTTGTAGCTTCTATATTTGGATTAGATGAAGTAGGTTCTATTGTTGGTTCTGTTTGTATGTTAAGACCATCGTTGAATGAAACTTGATTATTTTCTTGATTCTTCTGTTCTTCGAGAGGGGACTGTAATCCTTCTCTCTTAAGGATCTCCTGTAGATCTTCTTCTTGTGTTTTGGGAGCTATTTCAGGGGAATTAGTCTTTTGTGTAGGTGGTTGTTGTTGAGGTGGTTGAGATATAGATTGTGGTTGTGTGTTAAGTCCACTATTGAATGGAACTTGATCAGTTTCTTGGTTTTCTTGTTCTTTCGGAGGTTTTGGAGCAGGTGGTTGTTTTGTTGTATGCTCAACACTGTTTACCATGCTTTTTAGGGTAGGTTCGTCTTGAGGTGTGTCTTTTTGTGTAGGAGGTTTAGGTGTTGTTCTTTTAGATGGTTTTGTTTGAGATTTTTTAGGTGTTTTTGGACTCTTCTTTTTCCCCAGGAGGATAGCAATTATGCTGATTAAGAGAATAACAGAACCTCCAATTAGGATGTATGGTAGGTATTCTGTAATGTTATCTATACTAAAACCTTCGTTAACTTCACTAGACACTTCGTCCTGTGCAGTTATAAGAGCGTCCTCCTCAAAAGGTATTCCCTGTTCATCCTCTAAAGTAGTCTCTTCTTCAGTGACGTCATTGGTCGTGTAGGTTGTATCTTCTTGGTCTAATTCCCCAATATTAACAACATCTCCCAGAGCAAGTGTCCCAAGTTCAAGATTTGTATCGTCTAAAACTTCAAAGGAGTAGTTCTCTTCTGTTGTAGTAAATGAAATATTGGCAAGAGTTCCATCTAAAGTTGCTGCTTCGTCCATTTCGCAGTTTACGAGTATTGTGTCTTCTGAACTGTTGGAATAATTAAGAGTTGTGCACTCTTCTATTGTCCCTTGGATGACTTCAGTTATCTGTATGCCGCTTGAAAATTTTATTGGTAAAACAACTTTTTCCAAGGTATCAGCTTGGGTATCTACATTTATGGAAATGCTGTTTGTGTCTTCTGTTGAAATGTCTGTTAAAGTCACATCAACGGCAGCAAAGACAGCAAAAGGAATTACCAAAAGTGAGAGAACAGCTAAAAGCGTGTATAATTTTTTCATTGTAAAGGCAGTTTATATTATCTCTTTTAAGGTTATCATGTGAGATTTATAATATCAATAGTGAATTTAACAAAAAGTTGACTTAGTCCCTATCTAAAGATACACTTTAGACGTACTGTAAGTAATTCAATCTGCCTACGATGGAAAATCCTAATTACAATCTGGCTCCCAATCAAAATATAAGAGCTATTATAGATGAAAATCTAAAAGAGGTAATGGAGTTAGAGAATAAACTCTCTTCATCAAGGGCCCCAGACGGACTCAAGGATGAAGCTATGAGGGGTATTCAAAGACTCAAAAGGATGTTTAAGATGGGCGGTTATAGTGCAGAATTTGAAACCGTGAGTAAATATGTAGAGTGGATTACGAGAGTCCCTTGGGGGGTAAGGAGTAAGGATAATTATGACATAGATCAGGCAAAACAATTGATGGATAAAACTCACCACGGGATGGAGACTATTAAGGATTTAATCCTGGACTACATAGCTACGATGCAGTTACAAAGTATGGGAGGTGTTAGAAATGAGCAAATGCCATCACAAATTCATTCTCAAAACCAAATCCCACAAAATAACTTTCCACAGCGGAATGTCTTAGCTCAACCTCAGGGTGAGATGACTGTGTTAAAAAGTTCTTCTGCTAATGCTCCTGTTTTTCTTTTCCTAGGACTTCAGGGAGTTGGAAAGACCTCTTTTGCAAAATCGATAGCTGCTTCTTTAGGGAGAAAATTTTCTAGAATTTCGTTGGGTGCGATAGGGGATGTAAGAACACTAAGGGGTACGCCCAAATATTCCCCAGATGCGGAACCGGGCCAGGTAGTAAAAGCTTTAGTGAGGGGTGGAACTATGAATCCAGTAATCCTTTTTGATGAGATTGAAAAAGCTAGTAGAAGTACAGGGCTTTTAAGTGATGTTATGGCGGTCTTACTTGAGATTCTGGATCCTGAACAAAACTCTACATTTGTAGACCATTATATTGACTATCCTGTTGATCTCTCTCAGGTGTTTTTTATCTGTACCGCTAATAATTTGGGAGGTCTTTCTGCAGCATTACTTGATCGTGTAGAAGTTATCCGTTTTACTAGCTATTCTGATCAGGAAAAGGAAGTAATCGGTAGAGAATATATATTACCGAGGGTTCTGAAGAATTTAAATCTTTCTTCTGATCACGTTAGGATAGAGGATGAGGTATGGCCTTTAATTATTAGACCAGTAGGATTTGATGCAGGTATGAGACAACTAGAAAGGAATATTACAACCATAGTAAGGAGTGCTGCGAGAATGATAGTGGAAGGAAATCCTTTACCAATTGTAATAAACAGTTCTAACCTAAATGAATATGTACTTGCAGATCAAGGTCCTTTAAGTTAAAGATGATTGTTTTAATATCCCTTGAAAGGGTTGGATAGCTTTAAGGAAGAAACAGCTCTTTTTACTTGGGGATTTTCTATTCCCTTGGTGATATCTGTCCTATATTCCTTCTTTTCTTCTGCTTCCGTGAGTAAAGAAAGGTCAGAGTCTTTTTTACCTTTCTCTATATTCCCAGGATCTATTCCTTGAGTCACTAGATAGTTAGAGATATTTACTTCCTTCCCTTGGTTTTCAGGAAGATTTTGAGTAGTATTTTGTTGTTTATTTGTTTTCATCATTGTCTTGGGAAGGGTAACTCTCAATTAAACCTTGAGGAGTTAGATGTTTTTTGCCTCTCTGTATGTCTTCTCGTGACTTTACAGCCTGTCCAGATACTGTGTTATCCCTAACATCATCTAAAACGGTCCTTTGTCTTTGGTATTTATCTGGGTTAAGTTTTTCTTCTTGTTGCCTTAATCTTTCTTCTAATTCTTTCTCATACTCCTCCCGCTCACTCTTAATTGTACTCTTCTGTCCCTCTGTTCTCTTTATAGCGTCTTCAATTATTTGCTCCTGTCTTTCCATGTCTCTACCGTCCCTCATTGGTTTTTGTTCTGTGGGAGGGTCAAAGATCTCGGAAAGTTCATCAACAGTTCTTGTGTCGGTTTCCCCTTCTCTCTCTTTGAGTTTCTCAAGGTCTCGGGGATCTGAGGTTATTAGTTCATGTTCTGCTACACTAGAAAGAACCTGTATTCCGACATGGTTTGATCCTGCAAAGAATAGTCCTTGTCCTTGATCAGCATTAAGAAGGAAGTTCTTTTCTCCATCAGAAAGATTAAATACCTCTTGGAGTTTCTCTACTGCAGTAGGACTTTGCATCATTAACATCTGTATAGATGAGTTTGAGATTATTGCTTTACCCATGTCCGTGTTAAGGAAGTCTGCTACATCCTGTGTGATTGTGGAAAGACCTAAGTAGTATTTCCTTGCTCTTTTTGCTATGGAATACATAAATTGGGCAGAGTCTTCAGATTGCATCATATACCAAGCTTCGTCGACAATAAGGAGTCTTCTTTTTCTTTCCTTTCTAATTTTGGTCCATATGAAGTCTAGCATGAGATACATTGCCAGAGGTTTTAGTTCCTCCTGAAGGTCTCTTATGCTAAATACTGTGAAGGGATTGTTAATCTCAAAGTTACTGGCCTCATTAAACACTCCAGCACCACTTCCCATTATATATTTCTCGAGTCTTCTTGCTAAACCATGAGCTTCTGTTTCTGCCATACCTTTAAGGACTTTGTAAAGATCCTCAAGCATTGGAGGTGTCTTTGTTTGGGTTTCAGGATCAAAGGTTATTCCTTTTTCCCTGTAGGTTAGTATTAGGGCTCTGTCTAGGATCGATTCTTCAATATTTGTTAGCTCTCCAAACATTACCTTAAAGAATCCGTGTAATGCTAGTAGTTTCATCCTTAAATCATCATCTCCCTCTTCCCTTACTCCTGAAAGCTCGAACGGATTCATTTTATTCCCTTTATCCTGAGAGAAAGAGATGTATGCTCCATTTACGGCATTAGCAAGATTTTCATACTCTCTTTCTGGGTCAATAATTAGGATTTCAGTTCCTAGCATTAGGCTTCTTACTGCCTCTAGTTTAACAAAATAGCTTTTTCCTGCACCAGACTTTGCAAAGATGACAGCATTTGCATTTTCTAATTCAAACCTATCAAAGATTACAAGGCTTCTATTATGTAGATTAAGACCGTACATAATGCCGTGATCCATCGTTAACTCGGAAGTTACAAATGGGAAAGTAGTAGCAAGAGAAGTGGTATCCATATTTCGAGTGATATACAAGTTGTCTAAACCCAGTGGCTGAGAACTTACAAATCCTTGTTCTTGTTGTAATGTGGCAGGCTTTGCAGTTACACTAATAGCAGCTAAAGTGGAAGTTACATTTCTAGCTATCTTGTCAAGAGTATCTTTGTTTTTAGCATAGAGGGTTATATACATGGAGAAATGAAAGAATTTCTCCGTTCCCTCAGCTATGGAGTCTTGTAATTGCTGAGCGTCAGAAAGAGCAACCTTCAAGGAAGGATCTACTACTTTTCTGTCTTCCATCTGCGCGTAAAGGGAGGCTTCCATTTCACCTATTTTTTTCTTAAGTTTTTCTAATATTGTTTTATTATCTACGGGGTAATAAAAGGTACTTATTCTAAGAGAGTGTTCGAAGTTAATTATGGGGGAGAGCCAATTAGGGCCTACAAATCTAGGATAGCCACTTATGAAGAGAGTTTTAAAGAGATAGTCTCCCATTTCTAAGTGGTTAAAGTCTATTTCTAAATCTATTGGGGCGATAATATCCTTTATGGACATGTCTAAGGGTATTGGGTGGTTCTTTCTGTCTAGTGGAAGTTCTTGCTCCTGTATCTTCTCTTCTTGTTTTTCCTCCTCTGTCTCGTCTTTTTCTTTTTTCTCCTTTTTTACAAAAATTTCTGCGATATTATCTAAGATTCTTAGTAGAAGATTCTTCTTCTCTTCCTTTTCTTCCTTGGATTTTGGTTCGTTGTATTTATTAAGGTTTTCTTTCTCCTCCTCTCCGGTATTCTTTTTTATCTTAAGGACTTCTTCTTGAAGACCCTTATATTTCTCCGTAGGAGATTGAAACTTCTGTTTTTGATCAGAGAGTTTCTCTGAAGTCTTAGTCTGAAAAGTTCGGTTGTAGTTTTTATTTGTTTCTGCCATTACTCTTCGTCAGGATTATATATTGTGTAAAACTCTGATAGCAGTTCTTTTGTTAATAATTGGTGACCAAAGAGACCCATTCTATTAAGTTGCTTTAAGATATGATCTCTTTTTGGATAAAGGAAAATTTTAGCTTTCTCTAGAAGTTGATCTGTTTTCATTTGTTTTGCTTTTTCTTGCTCCTCTTTGTTCTTTTTACTATCTAAAATATTTGCTCCAGGGATTGGTGCTCCAGGACTATATGGTACGACAAGGTAAAATGTTTTATCCAAAACGTCATTTTGAACAATTAATTTTTGTACGAAGTTAGTGTATATATTTAACTGCTCTTTTAGACCCTCACTCATGAGTGTTTTGTCTTTGCTTGTTTTGAGGTAATCTATGTAGTTTGTTATATCTATTCGTTTAGTTCTAATTAATATTTGTATTCTAAAGTTTAAGGAGTTAAGTAACCCTGCAAAGGCATATATTTTATTATCTTGTTCATATTCAGCTAAAAGGTCAAAGTTAATAGAGGAGGTTTGGATAACCATAGCTATACTTCCACGACTTGTTATGACCAGATCATCTCTGACGTCTTTGATCCCAAGGTGATCTTGAGTTGATGCTGTAGCTCTTGCGCGTGCTTTTTTATCCACGGTTAAATATTATTAATTTTAATAGGTAAGTTATTCTCTTTATCCTCCACTTCTAATTGAACTTTAGGAAAATTGTATGTTGGATGTTGAAATTCTAACATATATGTTGAGGGTTCCCACAATTTATTGGTTAAGAAGTATCCACTGTCTCCTGTTTTATTAGCATAGAGGATCTTTCCTTGTGAAGACTTTAAGTAAACTATGACATTTGGGATTGGTTTCATATCTTGGGTAGATAGCCAGACATTGATATTGCCAGGTAATTTGTCTAAGCTTTTGATTTCAAACTGATATTTAGAAATATTCTGGTTATTTATGATTAAGAGATTTGGGCTTGAACTAGATGTGGAGCTTCGGGCTGGTTCTCCCTCTAAATCTTTTTCAAAGATATCTTCTACTTTATTTTCATCTATAATTTGTTTTTTAACAAGAAGACCTTCTCCTATGATTTTTTTCTTTTTACCTTTCATCTCCTTGGGAACTAATTTGCCCTCTTCGTCGGGTTTAATGTCAGGCTTTCGTCTTTCCTCCTTCATATCCTTGGTTAACCAGACTCTTTGTGTAGGGCTTGTAATAGCTGTAATGTAGTTTTTAATAAAGACATCAGCATCTTGGTCATTAATGGGAACTAGTCCCAAAAATATACCAGTACTGCAGGAGAGGATACATACGGGAATTCCTAAGGTCCCGGGGATGATGTTGCTTACGATTAGATATATCATTATTCCACCAATTCCAAACCCAATGGCTAGATAGGCGAACTCTTTTAGAGTAAACTTTGTAAAGAGTTTAAATTCAATGTCTAGTATATTTTGCGGAATTGCATGTTGTCTCATATATAGGCAGGTTTTATTATATTTCCTTTCTTAAGTTTAGCAGAATATTGAAAAAAGTTTTAGATGCTTTAACATTTCCTTTATAATACCACTATGCAGTCAAGAGAAAAAACATTCCAAAATTTAATGAAATTCAGAGCTCAAATGGGAGAAACTCTTTCTAAGGATGATATTAAATACATTTGGGGGAGAAGGTATTTCAAGGATATGCGGAGAGAAGACATTGAAAAACTTCAAGAAAATGAAAATAAACATATTTTTGAAAAAATTAAAATTGCAAAAAAGAATATTTCTAAACTTAAAGTTTTTAACTGGGTATGCTTTATTGGAATATCAGGATCTGTAGCAGCAGGATTTGCCAAAGAAGAAGATGATATAGATGTATTTGTAGTAGTTAGAAATGGAACCATGTGGTTATATAGAGCTATAGTTGTCTTCCGCAACCTATTTCATAACAAGATTAGAGCAAAAAGACACAAGAATATAACAAACAAACTCTGTCTTAACTTAATATGTGAAGAAAGGGGTTTACAATTTCCAAATGACATATTTAATTTTCATGAATTAATGTTTCTCAAACCTATATACAACAAAAAATATAAGAAATATATTCTTTCTAAAAACAAATGGTTAAGGAAGGAATTTTTTGTAAAAAAAGAGTTACTCAGGTCTCGTATTATTCCTAAGAAGAAGATGTTCTTTTTAATCCGAGTTCTCAATTATCTCGCTTTTCTAGCCCAATTAATATTTATGATAGTCTCAAAGCACAACCCAGATATTAAAAGACTGAAAGAAAATTTTAAGAAAGGAAAGATTGAATTTTTTGAGTATGATTTCCGGATAGAAAAGATGAAAAACTAGTAGTGAGAGTGAGAGGATATTTCTAATTGAGAGCATTTAAGTCTACTAACTGAGCAACTTCTAAAACATCTTTTGGCAATTCTTTGTGATTAATTATTGTTATAAAGGTTTGTTGCTTATTAAGGAATTCTTTCTTCAAGACTTTTTTAGTATTCTCACCATCCAGTTCTGAAACGATATCATCCAAGAGTAAAATGGGGTAGAAGCCTAGTTTTTTTGCAGTTAATTCTTGTTTGTTAAATACTAGTCTCCCAATAGCCAACCTTTTCTCTCCCCTTGATCCAAACTTTTTAATATCTGTTCCATTTATTAGCCTCCAGTCATCTCTATGTGGCCCTACATTGGTGTATCCAGTTGCTATATCTCTCTTCTTAGAATTTTCTAGGGCATCTTCTATATCTATATCTTCATTAGATTTTAGATATTCAACCTTTAAATTTTTAGAGGAGAGTTCTTTGCAAACTTCTTCTCTTTTTTTTTGTATCTGCTTTGCAAGGTTTGTTAACTTTTTTGTCCAGAAATTAAGCTGTGGGTTGTTTCTTGCAACCACGCCTTTTTCATAGAAAGCTTTTGAAAGTTTTTTAAGATATGCATTTCTTTGTTTGAGAGTTTTTCTATATAACCTTAAGGTGTCCGAAAAGTCATATTCCATAATGACTATAGTGTCATCTAGGAAGTTTCTACGTTTACTAGGGGATATCATCAATATTTCTATTTGTTCTGGGTTAAATATAGTGGAAGCGGTTTTATCAAAAAATTTCTTAGGAGTGGTTTTCTGATCGTCTATTTTAAATATTCTCTTGCCTTTATCTTTGAAAAATGAATACGTTTTTCCATTTATTTGTATTTCTATTCGAGTATATTTCCCATCTTCTTTCTGTGTGTTTAAAACGTATTCATCTGAAGATGCCCAGGGTGAAGTTCCGTTGGTAATTAACATTATGGATTCTAGTATGCTACTTTTACCTTTGGCGTTGTCTCCGTGTAATACCACTATATCTTTCTCAATAGGTATGTCTAGGTCATTAAATTTCCTAAAATTTGAAAGCTTGATATTTGTAATCATTATTATGTTTTAAGAATAGCTAAAAATGCCTCTTGTGGGATAGTTACTTGTCCGAACTCTTTTAATCTTTTCTTTCCTTTCTTTTGTTTTTCTAGGAGTTTCTTCTTTCTTGAATAATCTCCACCATAGAGTTTCTCTGTAACATTTTTTCTAAAGCCTCTGATATCTTCTCTTGCAATTATTTTTGCTCCTATGGCTGCTTGTAGCGGGATGGGAAATTGTTGTTTTGGAATGACTTTTTTCATTTCTTTAAGAAGTTTAATGGATTTATTTCTTGTATTATCCCGGACTTCAAGAAAACTCAACGCTTCTATTTCTTCATAGTTAACAAGGATGGAGACTTTTACAATATCTGCGGGGAAAAAATCTATCATCTCATATTCCATTGAGGCGTAGCCGCTGGTTACGTTTTTCATTAAATCAAAGAAATTTGATATTAAAGAAGCTAGGGGAATGTCGTATTCTAGTGTTACATATTGCTCTCTTAAATTAATATCATCTTCTGTTTCTAGATATTTTGT
>CAYQYH010000020.1:0-2833 GCA_964421735.1 uncultured Candidatus Saccharibacteria bacterium
CACAAAAAGCGCTATAGTCCTTGTTATACAAGGATTCCCACATATACTTAGTTTAGGATAAAGAATGGGAATAGGTGGACTCGAACCACCGACCACGGCTTTATAAGAACCGGGCTCTAACCACCTGAGCTATATTCCCATCACTAGACGATTTTACCAAAATAAACTCTTTTTTAGAAGCCCATAGGAGGGAAATCTCCATCCTTCTCAGGAGGAGCCTCTTCCTTATCTAACTGAGACCTAACTCTAATATCATCATTTACAACATTTAAATCACGCCCATGCTTCATCCTAGATATCTCTTTTATAATCTCCCCTACTTCTTTGTTTACTGGTAGATCAAAGCCTGAATCTGGATATGCAGGACCATAAAGAGAATTAAGTGAGAAAGGAGAAGGATATGTCCCATCCACTAAAAGCTTTACATACCAGTGACCCATACCTTGATTTACTATGTCCGTAGCAGTTACATATGATTCAAACTGTGTCTCCAAAAACTCAGCGTCTTCCGCACTGCATCTTGTTATGAATAGTGACCCCACATTTCCAAACACAGCATCCCTTATATCGTCTGGTAGTTGACCAATATATTGGTGCGCTAATGTGAGGTTTAATCTGTATTTTCTAGCCTCAGAAAGTATTGCATTAAATTCCTCTGTAGCAAAATTTTGGAACTCATCAGCGTAGAAGAAAAAGTCCTTCCTTGCATCTTCTGGTACATCCTCTCTACTTAGAGCTGCTGCCAACATTTTCTGTACGAGCAACAAACCAAGGAAGGACATGTTCTCCTCCCCTAGTTTCCCTTTAGAAAGATTTATAATTAATATTTTCCCTGTGTCCATAATTTCCCTGAAATCAAAAGAGGATTTAGATTGACCGATAATATTTCTAATAGCAAGATTAGTTGTAAATTTATCAAACTTAGAGATGAAGTACGTTAATGCTTCTGACTTTGTTTTCTTATCTGTCTTTGCTACCTGGTCTGTCCAATATCTTCTAACTAGATCATCTTTTACTAAAGGTAGCCAATGCTCCATTACCCATTCTTCATCCTGTAAAATTCTTACAACCTCTATAAGAGTAGAGTTTGGCTTTGCCATTGCTGTTAACATTGAGTTTCTTACTGCCTGTTGAAATGCCGGTCCAGCATATCCTTGATTATGTGGGTCAAAGAGTCTGATCAAAAGTGCTATGAAGCTATTTACAATTTGGTGCTTATGTTGTTCGTTATAGTACTCCATTATATTGATACCGAAAGGTCTTTCAAAATCCCCAGCGTCAAAATATATAACATCCTCGGCTCTGTCCGCAGGAATTCTTTCCAAAATCATTTCAGCCGCTTGACCGTGAGGGTCGATAAAACAACAACCGTCACCATTGTATATATCCTGCATTATCATCCTAACCATAAGCCAAGACTTACCAGTACCTGTTTGTCCCAAAATATATGCGTGTCTCCTTCTGTCATCTCGTTCAAAACAAATAATCTTTTTCTTCCCTCTAAAGTGATTGTTACCCAACCATATTGTATCTTTGGAATTAATATCTGAACTAATATCATTATCTGCAATCAACTCCTTGGAAAGTAGCCACTTAATATTAGGAGTTGAAATATTTTCGTTTGGGAAATGATACAGAGCTGCCAATTCTTCTACATTAAGAATCGTCTTTTCATCCTCTGGAGTTCTTCTGTAGACGACATCGTAAATAAAGCCCTTCTCATCCTTGTTTGGAATCTTTCTCTTCTTCAATTTGTTTATCCCAGGATTACTGTATTGGTCAAAAGCTCCTATTATATTATCCAAATGCATCTTTGCTATAGCTTTTTCAGGAGCACTAGTTATAATTCTAATCTCTACCATTAATCCAGGTTTAGAGACTTTCTTACTAATTGCTTCTAATTTCTCTTGAGATACTTTAATCTTACTCTTCTCAGAATCAGCATTATTATTCTGCACTTTCTGAACAAAACTCTCCCCGTTCTTTTGCCATTTGTTATCTGTTGGAGAAACAACAAGCTGAACCAAAGCCCCCTCATTCTCAGACATCTTACTCAAGGTGCTAAGAACATTGGCCATAGGGTCCCCTGCAAAATCTTCTGCTACCCTGATTGGACAATAGGTTTCGTCGTCTAAGCCTAGTTGTGCATACGCAATCTCCGTATTAGGAGCAAATATGTTATATTCATTTACTACGGACACATCAGCATCTTGGTATGACCCTAATATTTGTTTCTCTACCAAATCTGCTAATTTTTTAGGGCAGTGTACAAAAAATCTTATTTCCCCGGGTAGACCTACCATTTCAAAACTAACGCAATTATTAACACTAAACTTTTCTGCTAAACCCTCACCCTTGCCTCCTATTCCATACAAATTAGCAAACATACTCTCTGCAACCCCTATCTCAAGCTCATTGTTCCTTGGAACCCTCACCTCCATTAAAACCCCATCTAAAGACTTCTCGTCCCTATCTTTCCTTTTAAGTTTCTTTTTAATGTAAAAAAAACCACCCACCAATACGGTAAGTAAAATTGCAAAGAATGTTATCCAAAACCAGGGGATATTAATTTCCTTCTCACCATAGTATTCATCATATGAGTCCGAAGGGTACTCAGTTGTAGAACCGGTCTCTATTTCCGGTTGAGTTGGACCTATTAACTGTGAGTATGTTTCGTTTGAATTGGGCATATTAGAAAAGTATAACACAAAAAGAGGCCCGCCCTACTAGACCTATAATAGAGTTGAAATAGAGTTTTACTTTTTACAATAACGTTAATGGAGATACAGACCTTGGGAGAAAAGAAAAAAACAAAGGGAGAAATATTAATTAG
>CAYQYH010000021.1:0-7516 GCA_964421735.1 uncultured Candidatus Saccharibacteria bacterium
CCCTCACTCCATTCAAAATTATCTAGTAAAGACCAATGTAGATATCCAAAAAGATCTACACCATCCTCTAAAGCATCCTCCATAGCCCTAACAGTCTCGTCTAACCACCACTTTCTGTATTTATCTTCTCTGTCTGCTAAACCATTCTCTGTAACAATTATGGGTAGGTTATATTTATGCTTTAAATCTTTTAGAACGTAATATATGGAATAAGGCTCTAAAGCCCAACCAATATCCGTCTTTTTCTTTCCTTTCCGTTTCGAGTCAAAAACCTCTGTATCTTCATAGTAATTTAACCCTATGAAATCTAAATATTCTTCTACTTTTTTTAGAAACAGATCATTCCATAAATACCCCCAAATTGGCTTTAGTATTTTCTCTATTAAACTATCCCCTTCTCTCAACCTTGCTCCAAAAAGATGCTTTGCAAGAGATACCCTTAAGTTTTCATCCGAAGCCTTTATTGCCTTATAACCAACCTTATGCATTTTAACAAGGTTTATATAAGCAACTTTCCAAAACTTAAATATATTACTTTTCCCTGGTGGACGGGATCCCTGAAAATAGCCTGCTCCCGAAACAACTAAAGGTTCATTAATAGTCATCCAATATTTAACATCCTGTCCGAAATTTTTAACAAGCACTTCTACATAACTCTCAAAGTAATTAACAATGTCTTTTGCTAATAAACCTCCCTCCTTCTCTAACCATAGAGGTATAGGCCAATGCCAACATGTTAAGAATGGCTCTATATCATTATTTTTCAACTCTTTTATTAGGTTTTTATAATACTCTAACCCTTCTTCTGAATATTTCCCCTTCTCTGGCTCTACCCTAGACCAATCTATTGAAAATCTATATGCATTTAAACCTAACTCCTTAAATATTGCGACATCTTCTTTGTATCTATGAAAACTATCTGCTGCTTTACCACTTATGTAATTTTCTTCTTTTCGCGCTTCTTTTACATTAACCTCCCCTATTGGGTAATTAAAGTTCCTCCTTCCCCCTTTTCTGTAAAATTCACTTTCTACCTTAGCATGTTCCTTCTCCCACTTGCTCCAATCATTATTTAAACCTCCTTCTATCTGGTGTGCAGATGTCGCTGCTCCCCAGTAGAAATCTTTTGGAAATTTTGAAGACATAATCAACTTCGTATTTAATTAAACTTTCTTCTTTACACTCTCCCACATTCCTATGCTTGCTGCTATTGATAGATTTAAAGAATCAATATCTTCACTATGTGGTATATACACGCTCTGTCCGATATCTTTAAGCTTCTGAGGTAACCCTCTCCCTTCATTCCCATGTACTAAAGACATAGGTTCTTTAAATTCAACCTCTTTGATATTACTAGCCCCTTCTAACATAAACGGATATATATTCCTCTCTCTATATTCCTCCAAATATTCTTCTATCGTATTAAAGTATTTAAAGTTTATTCTAAACATAGCACCCATCGTTGACCTTACAACCTTAGGGTCAAAAATATCTATAGCAGGTTCAACAATTGCAAGATTCTTAAACCCAAACCCTAACATTGTCCGAATAATCGTTCCTACATTCCCCATATTCCTAGGTTCTACTAGTACTATGTGATTTTTCTCTTGTTCTAAATCTAGAGAATACTTTTCAAAAACACCTACGACATAGGTATTTTCTTTTACCGCAATCTTCTCAATTCCTCTAGGGTTTATTTTTAAAGGAATGTTGTTTTCTTTACAAATTCCTACAACCTCCTTAATCCCTTCACTATCACTACCCTCTTCCTTTAACAGTACCTTAAGTACCTTCTCTTTCCTGTATCTTAAAAGGTCTAACGTGGGGTAGATCCCAAACGAATAGGAATGTGAATATTTCTTCTGGTATTTTTTTAATTTAGGCATTAACATATGTACATACTACTTCTTTTTACTTTTCTTTGCATCCTTTTTCTTAGATAGCCTCTCCCAGACATCGTTTGCGAATCCTATGAGCAAAGCTACGTACCCAAAGAGTCCAACTATGTATGAATACTCCTTAAAACCCTCTTTTTCGTTAAAAACGGACTGAAGAGAAAACATTCTAGAAAGAATAAAAAGGGAGAGAGAAAAAAGTATCCAGAAGAAGAGGTTTGAATAAAGCCACTCTTTTTTGAGAAAAACCCCAAGAAGCAGAGAAAGAAGTACAGGAACCAATATTATTGATATTGTGGCTTCTGTAGAGCTACTAAGGCTTCCTGTAATGGCAGAAAATATTGTTAAAAAGCCAAGAAAAAAGAAAAGGATTGCTAGGAGAAGGAAAATTTTTTGTTTTGATTTTCCTTTCATTTTCTCTAGAGAATGTTTGTAGAAAGAAAGTACCCCTACTAAGACACTTATTACCCCTGAGATAATTGGAATCACAAGATTTATTTTTTCAAACCAGAGTATATTTTTAACGAAAAGGGAGAAAACAAGAAGGGAACAGAGGGTCAGAAACATCATTAGAAACTGTAGAAAGGTGTGTTCACTGTCTAGTTTTGTTTTTTTCATAGATTAGAGACAAAGATATTTTCTATCTAAATAATACAGGAATGTATTAAAGATTTAAACAGTTTACTATTTACCTGTAGTGTGATATTTGGGGAATATAGTTTTTGTGACGGGGAAGAAACCTTTTTATACCGGCATTTTAAGGTGTAGAAAAAGAGTTATCCACAAACTAAGATTCTCTGTGTCTAACTTTTTAAAAACTACTTATAGAATATTAACTTCTCTGTGGAAAACCCATATAGTCCTTGTTCGGATGAAATAATCGAACATACTAAGTGTATTCCTACTATAAGCTAGCGGGACGGAGGGAGAGGGATTCGAACCCTCGGTCCCACAATAGTGAGACAAAGCATTTCGAGTGCTTCCCTTTCGACCACTCAGGCATCCCTCCTAACTTAATATCTCCTATTAATAAGTGTTTATTAATCTAACTAGTCTAGATTATATCAATATTTAACCTTGGATATTTATTTAAACCTTCTCTAAAGGTATATACTCCCCATAACTTAACTTGTCTAACCACTTCCATTTCCTAATATCCTTGTATATCAATTTATCTTGTAATAGAACAAATACCGGATCAATATCCTCTTTCTTAACTAAGAGTATTAAAGCACTAGGAAAATTTAATTTAGTTTCTATTATTAAAAAGTTAGTTTTATCCTTCTTAGCAAAGAAAAACTTATCTAACATATACCATTCATACAACTTGTTTCCTGTATCTATCCCCCTAGCGGTTATCTTATGCTTTACAGTTCTTGGTTTTGTTGTACCAGCTGCATACAAAAGAAAAAGCATAGACATTATGGCAGCCATAAGGAAATAGTTGCGAAGAATTGCAAGAAGTAAAGAAAATAACAGAGAAAGAACCACAATTGTCAGAAACCACTTATTATTAAACTTAAATTTATACCTATCTGGTGCACTCCATTTAAAAAGCTTAATATTTTGGACTACTTTTCTTTTTGGTGTGGGATCATCTTCTAATTTCATCTCCTCTTTGACAATATCTTCTCTTCTCTTCTGTTTTTGTTGTTTTTTTGCTTCTCTCTTTGCTTTTTTAATCTTCTCTTCTCTTTCTCTTAGTCTTTTTTCTCCAGAGACAATGTCTAGTAGTTTGTCAAAGTCGTTTTTGCTATCCTTTTCTTCGTTTGTATTCTTACTAACTTTCTTTTTAGTCATATGTCTATCATATAATAAAAATAAATATTAAGACAACTACAAGAATTGACAAACCCCAAATCCAATTTAGTATGTGAAAAAAGTTAAGTATAAATACCGTTAAAAAACCAATCGTTAAAATTAGTGAAAATTTAAAGGATATTATTATCTTTTCTTTACTAGTAAATTTCTTTCCCTGTACCTGTTTTACTTCTCTTGACTCATCTTTCCTTATGTATTGTTCTTGACTCTTCACTCTCTCTTTTTCTTTTAAACCTCCTCCCCTTCTCTTAAAAAGAGATAGTACAGAGTACATTAATAGGTTAAGAAGAGAAAAGATAATGAAAGAAACCAAGAAGATTAGAGTTAATATGTTTATCCAGTTGTATTCACCTAAATCATTTATGGGTAAGAAATTAGGGTTGTTAAACAAATAGTACAGAAATGTAACAGTGGTTATTAGAATTAATCCTATTGATATAAGGTATTTCATTTTTTTATATTATCTAGGTTTTAATAATTAAATTTTTAAATATTAAGATTGAATATAATTTTTCAAATATATATTTATGAATATTTTAATTATAGAGAATTCCTCTACTCTTGCCCAATTACTTTCTAAAAGTTTAGAAGCGTATGGATATGTGGTGACTTTGGACGACAAGGATTTTACAAATAGACGTTTGATTAACAAGAATATCTTTGATCTCTTCATAATTAATACTAAATTAGAGAAAGGTGTTACAAAGAAGTTACTTAAATATATTGTAAGGAAGAGTAAAGGTGCAAAAATACTTGGAATTTGTAATAAGGGTGGTTGGGTTGAAAAGGTAGACTTTTTAAACAATGGAGGGGATGATGTTTTGACGTATCCTTTTCCTGTACAGGAACTACTTGCAAGAATTCAGTCTTTAATGAGGAGACCTCAAAGTTATATAGATAAAAATATTTATATAGGAGACTTCCTTTTAGATTTAGATACCAAAGCTGTTTATAAGGATAATAAGGATATTGAAATTAGAAAAAAAGAGTATGACTTATTTGAATATCTAGTAAGAAATAAAGGGAGGGTAGTGTCAAGGTGTGAACTTTTGGATCATGTTTGGGATTATAGAGAGTATATAGGTTCTAATACCGTAGATGTACATATAAACAGGTTAAGGGATAAATTAGATGACAGGAATTTAATAGAAACAGTACACGGGGTGGGATATAAAGTAAAAGACTTTAGAAAGAGTTCTAAGACATCCTAAAGCATCATTGGCATAACAAGGTGTATGAAGTTCTCATCACCTTTTATTTTAAATACTCCTGGTCTTACAGCCTCAGAACATTCGAAGGTTATATCCTCTGAGTCTATATGATTTAAAATATCTGTAAGAAGTTTAGAACTAAAAGCTATTTTTAGTCCTTCCCCCTCTACTTTGCATTCAAAGTGACTCTCATTTTTACCTAAATCTGCTTGTGTTGCAGAAAGTGAAATTTTATTTCCCTTAGGATCAATATTCAAAATCATCTTGTTTCCAAGAACCGATCTTGCAATTATATTTACAACTTTAAGAGAGTTTAAGAATTCTTCCCTTTCTATTTCACATTTTGTTTTGTATCCTGTTGGAATTATCTGTTTGTATTCTGGAAATTCTCCATCTATTAATCTAGATACTAAGTCTATATCCCCTACTCTAAACATAACCTGATTTTTATCTTCTATTATATAAACAGATATTAAATCATCATCTCCTCCCATTTCATTTATTATATGTGAGAGCTCTGTAAAAGCTCTAACAGGGACTAAAAAGCTCTTTGTTTTATCACTCTTAGAAGTTTCAATAACCTGTTTAGACAGTCTTAAACCATCAGTAGCTATGAGAGATATCCCATCTTCTTCTATTTCGACTTTAACACCAGTAAGTACTGGCTTAATGTCGTCAGTAGCAGCTGCGAAAGCAACCCTGTTAATAGCCATAACTAAATCAGCACTGTTTATCTGTATAAAGGGTTCTTTCTTTTTATCTACAGAAGGAACACTAGGAAAGTCATCTGGGGGCATAGTATTAAAACTTGCTGAATTATTAGATGTAGAAATATTAAAATTTTGCTTTTCAACTTCAACATCAACTACTTCTTCTGGTATAGAATTTACAAATTCCGAGAGTTGTTTTGCAGGAAGAGTTATCTTACCGTCGTCTTTTACATCAGCTCCTATCCATGTTGTAATACTTAATTCCAAATCTGTAGTCTTCATTGTTAACTTCCCCTTGTTAGTTTGTAAGAAAACATTGTTTAGTATTGGTAACCCTGGTTTAGTGCTAACAACTCTACTTAGGATATTTAGATATTTAGAAAATGTATCCTGATTGCAAGAAAACTTCATATATTACTGTAATAATATTTTAAATGTGAGCAGTGTTATTTTATCATTCTATCATTTTTTACTAAAGAAAAGAATAATACTGTTCTATAAAAGTAATATATATAAATAGTAATAGTGATAGTAGAGAGTGTGTATATGTATATAACTGTTATGAATGTACACAAAAGAAGCTCTTTTGTAAGGGAAATTATCTATTTATTTTATTGTGTATAAATTAAAGTTACAAAATGGTGTTGGAAAGGAATTTAAAGTAGTGGATATAAGAGAATTTTTAATGTGGATTAAATTTATGGATATGTTATGTATAACCTTCTAAGGTATGTGTTTAGATAGAATTAGAGAAACTTTGTATCTAAAGAACTTTAACGAAATTAAAGGGTTTTTAAGTGTGGAAAAGAGCAAAGGTTATCCAGAGATATCCACAAGTTGTAAACAGGGTTATCCACAGAGTTAACTTCTTAGTATTTTTATACATTTATCAACCTTTTCTGCAATTCTGGAGTTTTCTTCTATGAGAGTTTTAATCTTGTCGCAGGCATGTATTACTGTAGTATGATCCTTTCTATTTACCTCTTGGGCAACTTTTTCAAGAGGTAATTCTAATTCTGTTCTTAGTATATACATTACTATTTGTCTACTTTGTGCGATGTATGCAGTTCTTCTTTTGCCTTTTATTTCACTAGGCTTTACGTCAAAAACTTCACTAACCGTTGCTATTATCTTTTTGGGAGTTATTCTTTTTCGTTTAGTTTCTAGATCTATTTGTAAGATTCTAGCAACATCCTCTTGTGTAGGCTCCACCCCTAGTTTAAAAAGTGAGACAACCTTTGTTAATGCTCCCTCTAATTCTCTAATATTGCTTTCGAGATTTTTTGCAATCAGTTCTATATATTCGTCAGGAATAGTGTAATTTTTCTCTGAAAGGGCTTGTCTTAAGATTGCTATTCTCGTCTCATAATCTGGACTTTGAATATCTGCTACCATACCTCCTTCAAAGCGTGATCTTAATCTGTCTGTAATGTTTCGTATTTCTTTTGGAGGTCTGTCAGAAGCTAGTATTATTTGTTTGTTTGCTTGATAAAGGGTGTTAAAAGTATGGAAAAGCTCTTCTTGGGTGCTTTCCCATGTTTCTACAAACTGAACGTCATCTATTATTAGGAGATCTACAACCCTATATTTATTTCTAAAATCTTCATTCTTTTTAGTTCTTATGGCTTCTACCATCTCATTTAAGAATTGCTCTATGGAGATGTATTTTACCTTTTTAGTTGGATCTTTCTTCAATATTTCATTTCCTATTGCCTGCATTAGGTGTGTTTTCCCAACACCTGTTTCTCCATAGTAAAAGACAGGATTGTATGCATTGCCAAGATCTTCAAGCACAGCCTGAGCAACTGCTTCTGCAAGTCTGTTATTTGGACCAACTATGAAGTTTGAAAAAAGATATTTAGGATTAAGGTAGGAATCT
>CAYQYH010000022.1:0-8680 GCA_964421735.1 uncultured Candidatus Saccharibacteria bacterium
ATACTTCTTTTATATACACCAAAGGACCTCTGAGCTTCTTCTTTAGAAATAGCGTAATCATCATGAACAACCTTATTTCTTAACTTATGCGTTTCCCAAAGAGTATTATACTCTCTTTTTCTAAATAATTGATCTGCTTTTTTAAGATTGTCACCACAAGGGAGATCATTATTAAAATAAAGTTGTAAAGATTTAGATAGGAGATTATCTAACTTAATGATAGCATCTCTTCTGACGGCTAACTCATCACTCCTTAAGGATTTTTCAAGTGTGTATACTTCTTTTACCAACCGTTCTCGTTTCTTTCTATCTATCTTTCTACTGTTTATGGAAACTAGAACAAACAAAACTACAATTAGAAGTAAAATTGTTATGGAAAGTATAAGGGAATTATCCATTTTGTTTCTTTTTAATTAATCTTTTCTTAAATATTACTACTAAAAAGTATATCAGAAAAACAAATACACCAAAAATTACAAGGGAAACAACCTTTGAGAGTATGGAGACAAATATTGGAACAGTTTCTATTACTTCTGTTTCCAGTGTTTCCTCCTTTTTATATCTTTTGAGGTTTGTATATAGAATATTTACGAAAAGATTCTTTGAAGTTATCTTATCGTATGGTACATTAAACTGAATGGAATTATTTTGTTTTGGAAGAATAATCTGAGATTGTAAGTTGTTAACGGGATCTAGGTATTTGGAAATGTCAGAAATGTTTGATTTTAGAATACTGTACTCATTAACGGCTAGGTTTCCGGTGTTGGAGATATGTACGTAACCTCTTATATATTTATCTGTTATTTTATGCTGATCAAAGGAAAATTCAGAATCAATAGCAAATTTAGGGAGGATATCTTTTTGGGTTTCGGAATTTACTATAAAATCTGTCTCTTGAAAGAAAGAGATCTTTGGAGCGACAGCTGATTTTCCTCTTCTTAAAATAACAATATGATCTAAGAAAGCGCTACCAAATAAGTCTTTTTCAAAATACTCCTCTAAGAAGGGATCGGCTGTTATCCATTTATTTTGATTTGTATCTAAGTACTCTACCCAGTGGTGATAGAAACCGTCAGAGGAATACCCAGTGATATTGGAAATGTATCCGATTGCCAATCTAGAAGGGACATTATAATTTCTAAGGAGTGCTATATAGAAGTCTGTGTAATCTATGGCACTTGCGTTATTTGGAGAGTCTATAAGGGTGTTTGCACTCAACCTGGCTTGAGTTCCAATTCCCAGAGATATATCCTCCTGAATGTTTAATCTCTCTATGACATATTGGTACAGATATTTGTAAAAAAGTTCTTTTTGAAGGTTATCTAGATTTTCAACGTTGTCAAAACTATTGTCAACCTCCAGTTCCTTTTTTTTAAGATAAGTATTAATTCTCCTGAATTCCGTACTGTTGTTTATAGACCAGTAACCAACTTTTTGTGTTAGGAACGTTTTTGGAGTTTCGTCATAATTGCCACTCTCTATCTTTTGAATATACCCTGAGATATTGCAGTCCAAAGTTTCATCAGGACTTACAACATATTTGAAAATATAATTACCATCATCATCTTTTAAGGAGGTGTTTGGTAAGGGAGAGATTTCTTCCCAAATGATTGTCTGAGTATAAGTGTCCGAGGGTACATATATCTCAAAGGTTTGGTTTTCATCATTAAGGCTGTTTGAAAAGACTTTGTTAATCTCGAACCTGTAAAGAAGTTTTTCTCCGAAAAGCAGAGAAATATTTGAATAGGTTGGTTTGTTAATTAAAACTTCTAGATTATCTCCAACACTTCGGATATTGTTTATGGGATCAGAGGTCCACAGGGGTTCTCCCATTTGTTTAGGATATCTGATTAAAACTGAGTCAGTGATAGTATCATGAATTTCGGAGGAAAGATTATAAGAAGATTTTTCGCTAATAGAGGTAGAGTATTTCAACAAAATTTGCAAAGGACTGTCTGGTCTTATTACAGAATTATTTGAATTGATCAAAATGTCTGTAGAGGACCCTCTTTTGTAAGTTGTACATTCCAATGTTTTGCCTGTTTTAAAATCTATACAGGTAACTTTTAATTCTTCCATAGGTATTGTTGCAGTGTAGTAGGATAAGACTCTTGGAATGTCACTACTGAGAGTTAAAAGAGCTTCAGTGTTAACACCCTCTTGAGTTAATGTGTGTTCAAAGTCAGTAGATATTTGAAAATTTCCAACAGTATCTGCCGCTAAGGAAGGTTTGATACTAAAAGAAGTTAAGATAAAGGAAAAAAGAAAGACACCTGAAATTAAAAGGAAGCTTAGTAGGCTATATTTTGACAGAATCTTCTTTAAATAACCAGTCAAATCTTTCATATTTACGCATTATTTGTTTTATAATAGGTGTCTTTGGAGTAATTCCATACTCTTTTCTTATTTTATCCCAGTTAAGCCTTTGTATTTTATTAACCATTCTGTAACTAGGATTACGAACAGTTTCCTGTTTAGCGTTTTTCCTAATAATATAATAGGCTAATCCGTTTTTTTGATCAAGCGATACTTTTGGTTTTGTTTTTACATTGTAATACTCTACAAAGACAAGATTTGAGTTTTGTCTTGTATTAACAACTACAATGTCAAATCCTGCAGGGATAATAAGTTTGTTTTTCTTTCTTACGTTAACCTTAATAACTCGGTTTTTTCTCAGGCCACTGTATTTTTGAAGTAACACAGTTGCTCCACCATACACAAAATCAAATATACGAGGGTATTTGTCAGATCTTGTAGCTCTTGTTTTAACATACTCAATGCCTGCGAGGTTAGGTTGAAGGGTGTAAAAGTTAATTTTAACACCTTTGTCTCGGTAAATATCGTTGTTGTCTAGTTCCTTGTATTTGGTGTAAAAGATATCTGGACAATTCAACTCTTTATTGAGAAGTTGACTCCTAATATCGTCAATAGTTATATCTCTGTTACTTTTAAAGGAAAAGTCCTTTACTTGTAGTTCCTCACCATCATATACGACTGGAAATCCGGAACTACTCTTAAGATCTATTTTAGCCATGGCAGCTATTATACCATATCAAAGCTATTCTCGAGAGAAAGATTTAAGAAGTTCAGACAAAACAAATGCAAGAATGATGTAGAAAAGAAGTGCAACAAAGGGGGTTAAAGGTAGGGTAAAATTGTTAATTTCAAGAGAAGTGGTAATTATTCCTTCGAAAGGATCTACAAATATGGAGCTTGTTCCTAATACCCAGCTTGCAAAGGCGTTTTGGTTACTGGCATTAATTATTAGAAGAACGAGTCTTGTTAATACTAGCGCTTCTATAAAAATTACTACAAAATATGCGAGGCGTATTATTAATTTTAACATTTTTAAAGATTTTCTAGATTATTTACGTAATATTCTAACTCATTCATAAAACGATTTACACCATTTGCCCAAAGATGAAGCCCCGTTTCCCCACAGGGAGGGCAGTAAGTGCTTTCTATATCATAGGGAGTAAGGTCTGTACCATAACCTAAAGCCATTCTCTCAGTTATATGCATTATTGCGTCTTCCCAGGTAGTAAATACACTCCATCCATCCTCGTTTCGATCTCTACCCCTCCAACCCCATGCATTGTTAGTTCCTCTTGGTATTAAATTCCCAAATGCAGATTCCACTCCAGAGATTGAAGCAATTAGTTTCCAATCTAAGCCATGTCTGTCTGCTTCAGTTATAAATACCCCGGCATATTGTGTCATTGGTGAATGGTAATCATTTAAAAATTTACTCATAGCAACAACTCTAGGATCTAAAGTAAGGAAGTTTGTTCTACTTGTTATCGTAGTTGATTCTTGCGAAGAGAAGAGATTATACTCTCCAGCATAGACATGTATGTCAAAGATAGGGGAAAGAGAATTAACCTGTACAACAGAATTCTCACGTATGAAGGAAGCAAAGTATTCAATTAAAAACTCCTCAGTTTTAAGAGAACCAAAAACCAAATACAGGACAAAAAGGAGTAATACAGCGAAAACTCTAGTAATATTGGAGTGAACGATTCTATTTACTACAGAAAGATTTGACTTTTTAGAGTTGTTTTCTGGCATAATAGTTTAGTATATCAAATTGGGGCAAATTTTGTATGTTCACACATTTACATTTACACACGGAATATTCTTTGTTGGATGCTACGATTAGAATTCCTGAGTTAATAGAAAAGTTAAAGAAGTCCAAAATGAAGGCATGTGCTCTAACAGATCACGGTAATATGTATGGGACATATAAATTTCAGAAAGCAATGAAGTCAGAAGGTTTGAAACCAATTCTAGGTTCTGAGATATATATAGCACCTAGAGATATGAAGGAGAAGGAGTTTGGAATAGATAATAAATATTTTCATCTAGTTGTCTTAGCTAAGAATTTGAAGGGATACAAAAATTTAATGAAAATTGTATCTGTCTCACACATGGAGGGTTTCTACTACAGACCAAGGATAGATATTGAAACTCTTAGTAAATACAGTGAGGGCTTAATTGCTCTTTCTGCATGTTTAGCTGGACCAATCAGCAGACCGATATTAAATAATGACTTCCCTGAAGCCTTGGAAAAAGCAAAGCAGTATAAAGAAATCTTTAAGGACAACTTCTATATAGAAATACAAAGGAATGGGATGGAAGAACAAAGGATTGTTAATGAAGGGTTAATTAAGATTGCAGATGAATTAGATTTACCTTTGGTTGCAACATGTGATTCTCACTATTTGGAAAAGGAAGATGCTGAGATTCAGGAAATCCTGTGGTGTATTAGTGATGGACACACAATAGATGATCCAGAAAGAAGGAGAATGCCCACTAATGAATTCTATGTAAAAACACCAGAAGAAATGAAGGAATTATTTAAGGATATCCCAGAAGCTATTGAGAACACACAGGAGATAACTGAAAGGATAGAGGAATATGACATTACTTTTGGAAGAGTACAAATACCGTTCCCTAATCTTCCTAAAGGAAAATCCGCAAAGGAATATTTAAGAGAGTTAACAGAGGAAGGAGTAAAGGAAAGGTATGGAAAGATCACAGAAGAATTACAGAAAAGGATAGACTACGAATTAAAGATAATTCATAACAAGGGATATGATGATTACTTCCTCATAGTTAGGGATATTATAAAATTCTGTAAGGATAACGATATTGTTGTTGGTATGAGAGGTTCTGGTTGTGGTTCTGTAGTCGCTTATGCTACAGAAATTACTGATATAGAACCTATTTCTTGGGAACTTTACTTTGAAAGATTTCTTAATCCAGAGAGACCAAGTCCCCCTGATTTTGACATAGATATTGCAGATAAGAGAAGGGATGAGGTTATGGATTACACCATAGAGAAATATGGAGTAGAAAATGTAAAACAAATAGGTACGTTTAGTAAACTTCAAACAAGGCAGGCTATTAGAGATGTTGCTCGTGTAATAGGTGTAGATCTTGATATCGCAGATGAACTTTCTAAAATGGTTGAGATCGTTTTTGGAAAAACCAAAAGTATAGATTACATGCTAGAGCATAATCCTGAATTTGCACAAATAATTAGATCAACAGAAAAAACAAGACACTTAGCAGAGGTTGTAAGAAAAATGTCCGGTCTTTGCAGGGGAGTCTCAACCCATGCTTGTGGTGTTATTATCACCCCCAAACCAGTAGTAGAATACGTCCCCATACAACGAGATGCACATGGAGAGGGTATTGGGATGAGTCAGTATGAAATGTCTGACCTAGAGGCTGTTGGTTTAATGAAGTTTGACTTTTTAGGCCTAAGGAATCTGCATATCATAGGTTCTGCCCTTAAGAAAATAGAGAAAGGAAAGGGTGTGAAAATAGATTTAGCAAAGATAGATCCCACCGATGAGAAAGCTTACAAGCTAATTAAATCTGGACACACAGTTGGTCTTTTTCAATTAGAAAGTGAGGGGATGAAAAGAACAATTAAAATGCTAGAGCCCGAGACCATGGAGGATATATCATACATACTGGCGGCATATAGACCAGGTCCTATGCAATTTATCTCTGATTACGCTGCTGTCAAAAAAGGCAAGCAAGAACCGGATTACATTATCGATGAACTTGAACCAATTCTTTCTGTTACTAATGGTGTGATCTCCTACCAGGAGCAGGTTATGAGAATTGCCCAAGTTGTTGCAGGCTACTCTCTTGGAGCTGCAGATATTCTAAGAAGAGCTATGGGGAAGAAGAAATTAGATGTCATGAAAGCTGAGAAACCCACGTTCATAAAAGGAGGACTTAAAAAAGGTCATAAAAAAGAGGATATAGAAAAGATCTGGGAAAAGCTCGTACAGTTTGCTAATTATGGGTTTAATAAGGCCCACAGTGCTTCGTACGCAACAATAGCCTATTGGACAGCATACCTTAAAGCAAACTACCCCCTTGAATACATGGCTGCTCTCTTAGAGGGAGATTTAGACAAGTTTGACCGAGTAATTTTAGACTTAGGGGAATGTGAAAGACTAGGCATTGATGTATTACCTCCAGATATTAACAAGAGTGATTTCTTCTTTAAAGTCGAAGGTCCTAAAAGTATTCGATTTGGACTTGCAGGCATAAAAAATGTGGGCCATGATCTTGTTAAGGAGATTGTAAAGGAAAGAGAAACGAGTGGACAGTTCCTACATCTAGATGATTTTATACACAGAGTCTTTGATAAAGTGAACAAGAAAGCTATGGAATATCTCGTAATGACAGGAACTATGGATACCTTTGGAGATAGAGCTGCCCTTTTGGAAGTACTGGGTGATATATACGACAGAGTCAAATCAAACAAGAAAACCGAAGAGATGGGTCAAATTGACATCTTTGCGATGAACAACTCCATGAATGGGGACGGAAACAAAAAACAGGAAATCCCCCCAACGCCATTACCTCAAGATGTTAAGGCTGAAACATCACAAATATTACAATGGGAAAAAGAACTTTTAGGCTTATACTTCTCAAGCCATCCACTAGATAATTTGCAAGAGTTTTTCGAGAAAAAAAATGCAATACCTTTAAGTGAGGCTTTGGAGATAAAAAAGAATAACGACCTTTTAATTTTAGGTGTAATGGTAACAAAGGTAAGAAAAATAACAACAAAGAAGGGGGATATGATGGCGTTTTTAACGGTAGAGGATAAGACAGCTAAAACAGAAGCCGTTGTATTTCCAACTGTATACAAAGAGTTAAAAGATGTACTTACTGAGAACAAACCCATGCTCCTAGCAGGCAGGATAAATGTTAGAGACGGGCAAAAAAGCATTATAGTGCAAAAAGCTAAATACGTAGACCAGAAGAAACACTCCTCTAACTTTGATGGCATTACTTTCAGGATCAACCCCATACATACACAAGAAGAGGTAGCCTCTCTAAAAAAATATATTAAAAACTCCACAGGACAGACACCTGTTAAAATAATTGTAAACGACGGGGAAACAAACAATACAGTTATTTTAAGTAAAACAATTGCTATGAACCAAGAGACAAAAAAATGGCTAAGGAAGTTTTAAAAACAGAGTAAGAGAGCTGATATAATCCATATATGAATAATTCTTTAGAAAGAAAATTAGATCTTCTTCCACAATCTCCTGGAATTTATAAATTTCTAGATAGAAAGGGAGACATCCTGTATATCGGTAAAGCTACAAACCTTAGAAATAGGGTTAAGTCATATTTTTCAAACGACTTATATGATAGGCCGCGTGTAAAACAGATGATCCCTCTCATTGACGACGTTCAGATAGTAGAAACTAATAATGAAATTGAATCCCTAGTTCTTGAATCCATACTAATTAAAGAACATACACCCTTTTACAATTCAGACAAGAAAGACGACAAATCCTACGTCTGGATATACATATCTACCAAAGATAAATTCCCTACCGTAAAGATTGTAAGAAGAATAAACAATAAAGAATTCAAAAGAGGACAGTTGTTTGGACCATACCCTAGCAGTGCTGCAACAAAAAGAATATTTACATATTTAAGAAAAATATATCCGTTTTGTACATGTAAAAAGGAGAGTAGTAAAGAATGTCTTTACTTTCACCTAGGACTTTGTCCAGGTCCTTATCAAGGACATATTAGTGAAAGAAACTACAGAAACAACATTAATGAAATTATTAAATTCTTAAAGGGGAAAAAGAGAGGACAAATTAAAGAAATGGAAAATAAAATGTACAACCTTTCTAAAGAAAAAAGATTTGAAAAAGCAGCTGAGTTAAGAGACAAGATAAACGACCTCAAATATCTTGGGGAAAAGATAGATTTCCTGCCAGATGACACAGAAGAAACATACACGCAAAGAAGAGAGAAAGTTTTAAAAGAAGAGTTTAATAACCTTAGAACCGAATTGGGTTTTAAAAAACTCAACAGAATAGAATGTTACGACATTTCAAACATACAGGGCAAACAAACGTATGGGTCTATGGTGGTTGCAGTAGACGGAGAGATAAAAAGAGACCAGTACAGAATATTTAAGATTGACGACATAAAAGAAGCTAATGACCCAGCAATGTTAAAAAGAGTGCTAGAGAGAAGATTTGATAAAAAGAATATAGCTAAATATCCCACAACTCCAGACATAATTTTAATAGATGGAGGAAAATCACAACTTTCCGCTTTACTGCCCTTACTAGGAGAAAGGATACAAAAAAGCTCTCACCTGTTAGGTATTTCAAAA
>CAYQYH010000023.1:0-7407 GCA_964421735.1 uncultured Candidatus Saccharibacteria bacterium
CATGACTATATAGTTAAAATCGGCAATTTTGTTAACATCGTTGGTACATCCCTCCCAGATGACACAATCTTTGAAAGAATAGATCAAGAAAATAGTACATTAACTACATTTAACTATGATTACACCATCGTTGTTGACAAGAATATATGGCCCCTTACAAAAGCTTTCCCGAATTACACAAAGACAGAAGAAGGAGAGAAAACATATTTTGAATTTAACCAAACGGGCAGGATTGAGAACTCCCCTTATTTAGAATTTGGGACTTCTGTACTATATAAATTTGAACTTGAATACACAACACCCCAAACAGATTCCTTTATCCCTGAGAAATACTCTTCTGTGTTTAGGGCCCTCTCTACAAATATCTACGAAATCTCCTTGCCTAGAGAGTTCTCAGAGACAAACCAAAAAGTATATTTCAAAGAAGTCTCTCCCCTACCAAAGGACATATACCGAGACACAGAAGGAAATATACTGGCAATGTTTGAAGTGCCCGCAAACCAAGAAAGCACTATTAAGATCGTTGGTTATATTTCTGTTAAACAAGACGAATTTCAGGATAACTGGGATTATTTCGACATGAATTATGAAGAATATCTAGCTACTATAAAAGGAAGTCCCTACATCACAAAATACCTCAACGCTACCAAATACTGGCAAATCCAAGATGATTACATTAAACAGGAGGCCAACACACTGAAAGAAGATCAAGAAACCCTTTTAGACATAATTAGTGCAAATTACCAATACATTAATGATAAATTAGAATATGATAAAGAAAAAGCTACCTTGGAAAACCAAAGGATTGGAGCAAAAGAAGCATTACTTGGAGGCCCTTCTGTGTGTATGGAATATGCGGATGTTATGATTTCCCTCCTTAGAGCACAAGGGATACCATCTCGAGCCGCTCTTGGGTATGCTAATCTTGGAGAAATAGCAGAAACAAACCAGGTTCGTCATCAATGGGTACAGATCTGGGTTCCAGAGTACGGTTGGCTTTCAGTAGACCCTACCTTTGAGAGTAGAAATATGAAGATAGGACAGATGGTAGATAGAGTACTATGGGAGGTCTTTAATGATGACTCTCTTTCCAATATATGTATCTATTCGGCAAACAGTATTGTAGATCTTACAATAGAAGGTTTTTCCATTAATATAAGAGGGGCAGAAGACAATGTTAATCTAGAGAAACTAGACACTTATACCGATTTAATACCAACAGAAGAAATTAGAGACGCATCTTCTCCCAATATTAGTTCATTAGTAACTACTATCCTAAAAACCACCACTTTAGGAAAAGCACTACTCATAACGATTCCAATACTGCTAGTATTATTTACACTAATAACTTTAATATCCTTAGTTTCCTATCTTATAAAGAAACAAAAAGAAAAGAAGCCTAAGAATAAAAAGGTAAAGATGACCATTGGTTAACTAGATTAACCAACAAACCCATAAGTTTAATCCGTTGAAAATCTTATCCTATTTAAATGTATACAACTTATCTACATCTAACAGATCTTTTGCACTAGCTAATCTTGCCTCTGTAGTAGCATAAAGGGTTAGAAGAGGATCACCCTTCCTAACCTCTTCTCCCTGAACTTTATGCATACGCATACCGGCCTCCTTTATTTTAGGATTACCCAATGCTTTTGCTATAGATACTAGCTGGGTATTATTAAGTGTTTTAACTGTAGCGTCCCTATCTGACAAAAGATCGTACTCTAAGTTAGCAGTTTTTATTTCAGAAGATTTAATCTTCCTATTCGCTCCTTGGGCAAAGGCTATCTCCCAGAATTTATCTAATGCTTTACCAGAATCTAAAATCTCCTGTGCAAATTTCTTACCCTCTCCTTTCTTCACCGTTTTTGTACCCTCAAACAATCTGGTCGCCATTTCTACTATGACATCCTCTAACTCTTCACACTTACCTTCGTCTCTTTCTAAGAGTTTAAGTGCTTCCCTTATTTCCATATTAGGACCTATACTCCTTCCATCAGGCCCTGTAATAACTCTTTTAATCGTTTCACAATGGATATTAAATTTCTTAAACAGTTTCTTAAATTCCCTGTCTAACATTTGGACATCGTCAGGCCTCTCTACCTTGGAACCTTTTCCATATGGGAGATCTATGAGGATATACTTAACTCCCATGGATACCTTTTTAGCTACAATACTTACTAAAACTTTTTGAAATTCTTGTATCCTAAGAACTCTCTCAACGTTAATAATTACATCATCTGCAGGAGAGATGTCCAATGACCCACCCCAGAACATACAACCTCCTGTTTCCTTTACAACTTTCATTATTCTCTCCTTGGACAAAGCTACAGGCATTACAACTTCCAAAATATCAGAGGTTCCCGCAGGCGATGTTATAGCTCTTGTCGAAGTATTTGGTACAACTAAGCCTCCTGCTACTAAAATAGGGACCAGAGTTGGCGTTATTGCTTTCCCTGCAACCCCCCCTATGGAGTGTTTGTCCGCAACTAATTGACCGTTACCCCTAATGCCCCTAAAATCTAGTATGTCTCCTGATTCTGCCATACCTTTTGTCATCCAATATATTTCATCGTCATTAAATCCAGGGTTAAAAAATGTTGAAACAAAGAAAGCGATTTCTGTTTCTCTTAGTTTTCTAGAGCCAATATCGCTCATTATCGTTTTAAGTTCATTTTCCTTTAAATCATGTCCTAGGAGCTTTTTACTAATGAATTCAAGAGATTTCGTTAGTTCAGGAATATCTACAAATACAGAATCCCCTGTATCAATATTATATTCCTTCCATATCTCCTCAAACAACCCTATTTCACCCTCCATAACCTTTGAGTCTGTCTCCATAACGTTAGCGTGTAGTTCAACCTCCCCTAGTCCTACAACAGCGATTTCTCCCTCTCTAACAGCCAACCTCTCAGCATCCTTTCTGTTTAAAACAACATTAAAATCATTGTCTTCTCCTAGATCTAAATTTTTACTTCTTAAATAAAAGGACATATGGTTTTATACAAAAAATTTTAATTAGTAAACAACCATGGATAATGATCCTTCGCTGTTTGTTTAATATCTCCTGGCTTTAGTATTCCAAATTCAGTAACGTACCCTGTAATTAAACCTTTATCTATAACCTCAAAAGCAGGATTATACATATGTAGTTCCTTAGGAGCATCCTCCCAAAGCTCCCTACTTTCCCTCACTTCAATTTCGATATTATGATGAAAGGACTCAACATCTAACTTTAGAAAAGGGGTTACCACATAAAATGGTTTACCAGCATAATGTGCGGCCATACCAAGTCCCCAGCTGCCTATTTTATTCATAGCGTGACCCTGTAGGGTCATCTCATCACACCCCATAAAGATTATTTCTACGGGGACACTACCCCTGTTTATTATAAACGACTCCCCAGCACTATCTGCAATTAGTGTGGTACGTACACCACCTTCAAGCAAGCTTTTGGCTGTAATTCTTCCCTGTAATCTGGGTCTTGTTTCAGTACAAACTGCCTCAAAACTCTTTTTCTTTTTACTAATTGATTTAATTAATGATACAGCCGTAGAGGAATGACAATGAGTAAATACTTTGTTGTAATTATTAAAAAATTTCCATGATTTGTCTATTAAATCCTTCTTAGATTGTCCGATAATATCAAGGAAATCATTACATAGCTGTGCTAGCTCTCGTTTCATAGTAATTAGCTCTGGTAAAACAGAATGTTTTTTGTTAAAAGAATATTTCACGTATCTAACCCCATTTGTAGCAAGAGGTTCGTTTGCTCTTGCATGGGAGAGTCTGTTCCCTACTTCAAAGAATTCTTTGTAAAACAGTTCCTTGTCTTTTTGTTTACTAAGATCCCCATATAATTTCATGCCTTCAAAGGTTGCAATGGCAACATTTGTAGCTCCTTGAACGTTCAAATCTTTTATATCTTTGAGTATTTTTTCTATCTCAGGATATTTATTCATTTTCTTTTTTGGTTAATTTGTTTAATTCCTCCTCTAATTCCTCTTTAGCCCATCCCTGCCTGTTATTATCCATATCCTCTAAATTACTGTAGTGCGAGTGTAGTATAAGATACTCAAGCATTGCTACCATTCCCTCTATTTGTTCTAGGGTGTATTCTGCTTCATCTCCCCAAACCCATTCTTCCTCCATCTCGGTTAGATCTGCTTTAAGTTTATTTTCATTCTTCTCCATTCCTCTTTTTAGTTAATTAATTGTTTTAATACAAACAGAACCTATTCCAACTTAACTACTTCCCCATGATCTGGAGTATGTATCTCTGTAGGAATATGTTCCTGTAAATTCTTCTTAAAAGTGGCTATTATATCCTCATCTCCGTGTACCAAGAAAATCTTTCTTGGTGTATGACCAAAACTCCTTAACCAGTATCTCAAGTCTCTTTGATCCCCATGAGCGGAGAAACCTCCAAGTGTAAATAGTTTTGCATTGTTTTCATACTTCTTTCCCATTATTCTTACCGTTTTTTCTTTATCTACGATTCTTCTCCCAAGGGTCCCCTTAACCTGGTAACCAACGATTATGATATGAGTCGAGGGGTCTTCTATATTATTCTTTAAGTGATGAAGTATTCTCCCTCCAGTACACATTCCACTTCCTGCTATTATTAAAATACCTTTTTTTGCAGCTAATCTCTTTGATTCATCTACAGACTCTGTCTTTTTAAATCCTAAAAATTTGAATGGGTCATCCCCTTTTTTAAGTAATCGTTTAGCATCCTCATCATAGAAATTAGGATACTGTCTAAATACGGTTGTAGCTTTAGATGCCATAGGGCTGTCCAGATATACTGGAAGTTTTTCTATTAGCTTGTTTTCTACAAAGAGATTAAGCTCATAAAGAATCTCCTGTGTCCTTTCTACTGCAAAAGATGGAATTAATATATTCCCATTTACTTTCATAGCGCCTTTAATCGCAGTGAGAAATTCTAAAACAGTCTCATTTCTGTTTTTATGTAATCTATTACCGTATGTAGATTCACAAATTACATAATCTGCCTCCCTTATTAAGTCTGGATCTTTTACTATTCTTGCTCCTGGTTGACCTAAGTCTCCTGAGAACACAAGCTTTCTCATTCTTCCAGCTTCATTTTCTAACCAGAATTCAAAAATTGCAGATCCTAAAATGTGACCAGCATCTCTCATTCTAAATTCACAATCCTTGGTTAAATTGATAGAATCTCCGTATGGATATATCTCAAAGAATTTCATACAAGCTTCTATATCCTGTTCTGTGTATAAAGGTTTTTTAAATTTCTCCTCTTCAGTCCCTGCTGAATTTTTAGGTCTAGCTAGCCATCTTTCGTACTCTTCCTTTTGTAAGCTTGCTGAGTCCAATAGTATTATTTTAACTAAATCCCTAGTTGGTTGTGTGCTAATAATTCTTCCTTTAAATCCTTGTTTAACTAAGAGAGGTAATCTACCGCAGTGGTCAAAGTGAGCGTGTGTTAGAAATACAAAGTCTATTTCTGCTGGATTAAATGGGAAGGGCTCGTAGTTTTTTTCTTCTATACCCTCCGGTCCTTGAAAAGCGCCACATTCTACTAGAATCTTAATCTTTGGTGTTCGGATGTAAAAACATGAACCGGTTACTGTTTTAGATGCTCCTAGAAATTGTATATTCATTTAGGCAGTATTGTTTTAAATAATGCGTCTGTTTATATAATAATGGATTAAAGGCATAGATGACAACCCCTCTATTTAAATGCCATTACAATAAACCCTAATTTATCCATTTCTTCTTCACTCCAAAACTTCACATCCTTTGTCTTAATTACAAAAGTTATTTCTTTTTCTAATTCTCTCCCTGTATACTCCTTCGTTTTAGGATCCCATTCTCTAAGAACTAGAATGTCACCTTTCCTACATTCGAATTCCGCTAATCTTAAATCAAAACTCTTCTCTCCACTCAGTACCTTCTCAAAAAGTTCAGGCCACGCTTTTTTCTCTATTCTTTTCATAATTAAAATTTAATAATTTAAATATCTGCTAATTCCTTAGCTTTTTTTGTCAATATTTCTTTTGTATTCAGTAAGGGATCTTCTATTACCATATCTAATAACTCATTAAGAATTATTCCTATCTTTGGTCCTTTTTTAATTCCAAGATCCATTAAATCTTGTCCTGTTATATCTAAATCAGTAACTTTTAATACCATATCTTGTTTTCTAACCTCTGATATTCTCTTTTGTAGTATAGTTATCTCCTCTGGTTTAAAAGCTGTAGCAGGATTAGACTGTGCGTCTGCTAATCTTAGTTTAAAGAGGTCATCTATGTTCTCTTCCCCTACTCTTTGTATGAACCTTCTTACAGCAGCATCAGTCCATTCATGTTTTTCAATGTTTTCTTTCTCTTCTTTAGTCATATCTTCTTTAATATGGGGATAATAGAACATATGGTTCTCTATTAGGATTTTTACTCTCTTTATTTCAGTCTGAGAGAATTTCATTCTCTTCATTATTTGCTCTGCAAGATCTGAACCCATTTTGTCATGACCATAAAAATGGCCATTTCCCATATCTGTTCTTGGTTTTGCTATATCATGAAGTAATGCTGCTAATTTAACACTGTCATGAGCTACATCACATGTTTTAAGAGCATGCCAATATACATCATGAGCATGGTAGAGTTTCTGTTCAACATCTACAGACTCTAATAGCTCTGGCATAAATATTGCTAATAGTCCTGTTTGTCTCATTAATTCTATCCCTACTGAAGGTTTGGGGGAATTAATGAGCATTTTCATAAATTCGTCCCGTATTCTCTCCATAGATATTTGGGATGCAATTGGGATAGACTTTTTAATTGCTTTAAATGTTTCCTTTTCAATGTCAAAGCCCAGTTGTGCAGCCATTCTGCAAGCTTTAAAAGCTCTTAGACCATCTTCTTTAAATCTTTCTATGGGAGTACCTACAGCTCTAACTAATTTCTTTTCAATGTCTTTTGTCCCACCGTACGGATCATAGATGTCTCCTTCTTTAACATCGTCAGAACCGTTTAATTTAAGTTGAGCAAGATCTAAAGCCATAGCATTGAATGTAAAGTCTCTTCTTCCTAAGTCTTTGTCTATGTCATCAACAAAATCTACACTCTCTGGCCATCTTCCATCTACATATTCTGTTTCGCTTCTAAAAGTTGTAACTTCTACCTCGTGTGTTTCTCCATATTTGTCTTGTATTAGAGCTACTACAGTACCAAATTTAGCTCCTGTAGAAACAGCTTTGGGGAACATATTAAGCATTTCATCTGGTAAAGCATTAGTGGCTAAATCATAGTCGTGGGGTTTTTCTCCCATACCTACATCTCTTAAAGCACCACCTACTAA
The DNA here is from genome assembly GCA_964421735.1 of uncultured Candidatus Saccharibacteria bacterium. Taxonomy (GTDB): domain Bacteria; phylum Patescibacteriota; class Dojkabacteria; order SC72; family SC72; genus UBA2177. The sequence goes on from CAYQYH010000023.1 coordinate 7,342, forward strand.
ATATGTGTCATAACCTTCTTTAAGGAGTATTCTCCCTACCTTCTGTACATATTCTGGTATTTTTAG
>CAYQYH010000024.1:0-3546 GCA_964421735.1 uncultured Candidatus Saccharibacteria bacterium
ATGTTAAGTTGACTAGAGGAAAAGAGAAAAAGAAAATGTATTACAGGCACTCTGGGTATGCAGGAGCATTGAAAGAGACTCGATTTGATGAACAGCTAGAAAAGGATTCTAGAAAGATAATAGTAGATGCTGTTAAGAATATGTTGCCACAGAACAAACTTAAAGATAAAAGAATTGCTAGATTGATAGTATACAAAAATTCTGAGCACAAGAATATAGCTCAAAAACCTACAGAGATTAAATTATAATATATTAAAAAGTGAGTAAGTATATAGAAGGAATAGGAAGAAGAAAAACATCTACTGCTAGAGTAAGAATACATAAAGGGGATAAGGCTTCTGCTGTTAATGGTCAACCCGTTTTAGAGTATTTCCCTATGAATAATGATGCTGAGAAGATAATAAAAAGACCTCTCATAGTAGTTGGTCTAGAAGGTAAGTATTATTTTACTGCACAGGTTTCTGGAGGAGGGATAACCGGTCAAATAGAGTCTGTAAGGTTAGGTTTGGCAAGGGCATTGTATGAAATGGATGACAAATTGAAGCCAGCATTAAGAAAAGAAGACTTAGTCACTAGAGATCCAAGGGCTGTAGAGAGAAAGAAGTACCACCACGTTAAGGCCAGAAAGAAACCACAGTTCTCTAAGAGATAGTTCTTTTTTGTTTTTGCAAAACGTAAATATTCAAGGAATGTCATTAAAATGGTATAATACCAACGCGCAAGTACTACTAGATGATTGCGCTTGCTTTTTAAAAGTAAGTGAGGAAAGTCCGGACTCCATGTCAGTTCCAAACATATTGGAATAGGTGCCAACGAGAGTTGGGAGGGAGCAATCTTTCGGAGAAAAGGGCAACAGAAAGATATACCGCCCCGCTAGCCTATAGCTTTAAGGCAAAGCCTTCGAACTATAAGTTGGCGGGGTAAGGGTGAAATGGTAGTGTAAGAGACTACCGGGTATTGTAGTAATACAATATCGCGTGGCAACCCCCACCTGGAGCAAGGTTTAACCGCATAGACAGATAATCATCGTTATACAGAATTCGGCTTATTGTGTGCTTGCGCACTAATAATTGAGGAATCCTATAAGCATCCTTTCATCCCATTTAGAAATTGTTTTTCATTAGTTTTCTTCTTTCCCGCTATCTGGAAACTCTTTATTCTAAGTACTGTAAAAGGGTCATTTGTAGAAAAAAGGACCATGTCATTTTCTGAAAACAATTCTCCTGGATCTCTTTCATTTTCGAATTTAACCAATTCAGCTTCAAAAATCTTCGTCCTTTTTCCAGCGATACTACCTGGAAGATTCTCGTCTAATCTTGTCCACGCTACAGGCCAAGGGATAAAAGCTCTGACCATTCTTTCAATATAATTAGGAGGATGTTTACCCCAAACTATTTCGGCTTTTTCTTTGGAGATGTCTTTTTCCCAACAATATGTAGCCTCTTCATTGTTTTGAGGAGTTGGTGTTATTTCCCCAGCAACCCATTTTTTAAGGGTAGGAATTAATATCTCTGTTGTTCTTTGAACAAGTCTTTTTCTCAAGGTGATGTTTGTGTCCTCCTCTTTTATTTCTTCTCTAAATATCTCTAAGATATCTCCTTCATCTAACCCTTCACTCATTAACATTATTGAAATCCCAGTTTCTTTTTCTCCCTCTAAAATTGCTTTTTGTATAGGTACAGCTCCTCGGTATTTGGGAAGAATAGAAAAGTGTATGTTTATACAACCATATTTAGGGTAGTCAAGAAACTCCTTTGGAATTATCTCCCCAAAAGCTTTACATACAGCGATATCTGGATTATATTTTTTCAATACCTTTACATATTCCTTCTTGCGCTTCTCTGTATGTACGACAGGTATCTTGTTTTCTAAAGCATACCTTTTAACTTTGCTTGGAGTCATAACTTGATCTCTGCCTACTTTCTTGTCAGGTGCAGTTATTACACAAACAACATCAAAGTCAGGACTGTCGTTTAAGAGCTTTAAAGTCTCTAAAGACTCCCAATCTGTACCCAAAAATATTGTTCTCATACCCTATTTTACTCAATTAACATTCAAATTGCTATATAATAACAAGGTATATGAAGAAAAATCTAGAAATTCTTAAACAAAAATTTATTTTTATGCCTGATGCAACAAGAGGTGCAGTCAGATATCTTACAACAAAACAATTAAAAGAAACCGGAACCCAAGCTTTGGTAACAAATACTCTGCACCTTCTAATTCATCCAGGGCCGGAGGTAATATCCAAGCTAGGAGGATTAAAAAAGATGATGGGTTGGGATGGACTTGTTCTAACAGACTCTGGAGGGTTTCAAGTTTTTTCCTTAATACATTCTAAAAAATGGAAGGGGCAGATTCATGAAAACGGTGCTACCTTTAAATCTCCCAAGCAAGGAGATGTCTATGAGTTAACTCCAGAGAGTTCTATAGATATACAAATGAAAATAGATCCTGACGTCATGGTAACTCTAGATGACTGCAGGGCTACTGATTTAACAAGAAAAGAAGCAGAAGAATCTGTACAGAGAACTATTGCTTGGGCAAAAAGATGTAAATATCATTTTGAGAAGGAATATGGAGGGACAGAAGAAACGGGGAAACTCTTAACTGCTGTTGTGCAAGGAGCCAATTATCTAGATTTAAGAGCTAGTTGTGCTAAGGAGTTGGTTAAAATTGGTTTTGATGGGTACAATTTTGGAGGTTTTGTTATAGATGAAAATGGTGAGTTAGTAGTAGATGAGATGAAGGCTACAATAGAAAATATACCGGAGGATACTATTAGGTATGCAATGGGAGTAGGGAAGCCTCAGGATATAATTAGAGTCTCTGAATTGGGCTACAACCTTTTTGATACTGTTTTAGTTACTAGAAATGCAAGACATGGGACTCTGTATACCTCAGAGGGGGAGGTTAATATAAGGAATAGTAAAATGGCCCTTGATACAGGACCTGTGGACCCAGAATGTAAGTGTGAGTGTTGTAAAAACTATTCTAGAGCTTATCTGCACCATATGATGAAAAATGGGGAAGCAACGGCTCAGACCCTAGCAACCATACACAATCTTACATACTACCAGGATCTTGTTCGGGGTCTGTCCCAGGTCTGACCCTAAATTTATTACCTAAACCTTACTCCAAGGGTAATCCGAAGGTTTTTTCGCTACCCCATCTCGTACCGTCTTCTGTTTGATATATTTTGTTGCCCTGACGAGGTCTTTCTTATATCGGAGGAGATTTGCATTGTATCTACCTTGAAAAACGTGCCCCACCCTCTGGCGTCTTTTATTTATCTGCACCGCAAAGCTTGTAGTTACTTTTTGCATAAATTTGGAGATGTTTTTTGGTTCTTTACCACTCTTCACTATTAGGTGGAAATGGTTATTCATAATGCAATAACAAATTATCCTTACCTTACAAGGTTTACAATACTTGTATAGCAAATTTACAAAAAGTTGTTTATCTTCTTTAAATTTTAGGATTTGTTCTTTGTTATTTCCCCTGTTGTATATATGATAATAGCTGTTAGGGAGGAAATTCCTCTTT
>CAYQYH010000025.1:0-2705 GCA_964421735.1 uncultured Candidatus Saccharibacteria bacterium
TACATCAGCTTATACACCGTATTACAAGAATCAGGTATAGTTTTTCAACTATATACTTCTATATTTGTCATTACAAATAGATCTCAGAGTGTTGACATAGATGGTCAGAAGTATGTATACAGGAAGATAAAGGATGAAATTTTGTTAAACTCCTTGGGTATTGAACAGAAAAATGGAGTTAGTACTGCAACTGTAGAAAGAGCAATATGTGACAAAATATATTTAGATGGTATTGAGTATTTTGATAATCTAAGAAACATAGATTTAGATTTAATAGGTAGGTTAAATAGGGAGGTTTATGAGAGTAATAGAGAGATATCTAAGTTCTTACAATTTCTAAAAAATGAGAGCGTTGAATATAAGGGGGCATAAGACAAATTTAACAAATATTTTAATAGAGATATATAAAGATAGTACACTGGGTCCTACATTGGGCTTTAAAGGAGGTACTGCTGCGATGTTGTTCTATGATCTCCCACGGTTTTCAGTAGACCTAGATTTTGATCTAACAGCTAATTACGAGAAAGGATCTGAGAAGTTGGATGATTTTCTTGTTAAGATGACAGATCTTTTGTCAAAGAAATATGTAGTCAAAGACCAGAGTGTAAAGTATAATACACTTTTTTGGTTAGTTAGCTATGGTCAAGGTTTAGCAAACATAAAAGTAGAAGTTTCTACGCGTGATGCTTTTCTTAATAGTTATGCTTTAAAGCCTTTTTATGGTGTCAATATAAAAGTTATGAATGTGGGGGATATGATTGCTCACAAGATGGTAGCCTTGATGGATAGGAAGATAACGGCAAACAGAGACTTATTTGATGTTCACTATTTTTTAAGTACATCTTATGTTAACGAAATAAATTATGAAATTATTCAGAATAGAGCAGATAAAAAACCTGTTGATTTCTATAAAGATTTGTATAACTTCGTTGACAATGTGAATTCTTCAACTATTCTAAGTGGATTGGGAGAGGTGTTAGATCAGAGTCAAAAGGATTGGGTAAAATCTAAATTAAAGGATGAATTATTAGGGTTAATAGAGAGGCAAATAGAAGTTTTTAGCTCTTAAGTGGTTTATGTTTTAGAAAATTTCTACGAATCTTTTTCCAACGGTCTAATCCGTATTTCTCTATGAACCATTTTTCACCCTTGACCACTTTAATATTTTTACATATAATGTAAAAAATTAAAAGTAGGAGACATGAAAAAAGATATACTTAAAAACCTAGACAACCTAATATATTTCACTAAAGATTCACTTAGGTCTCTTTCAGGGGACTCAGATAACACAATCTCAATGAATATATACAGATGGAAGAAGAGTGGCGATATTATTGTTTTTAAAAACGGTGTGTATGCTACAAAAAAATCCTACGATATTAATTCAAAAGAAGAAGGATATTTTAAATTCATATCCTCAATCCTATTAAAACCATCATATATTTCATTAAGTACTACACTCTCAGGCTATGATATTTTAACGGAGGGAGTATATAATATAACAGCAGTTACAACAAAACTACCTAAATCTTACTCTAAGGGTAAATATTCATACAGACAAATAACAGAGAAACTCTTTTGTGGGTATGAGATAAAATATTTTAAAGGGTATGAGTATTACGAAGCAACAAAAGCGAAAGCTCTTTTTGATTATATCTATTACAGGTCTCATAGGTTAGATATGGATATGAATATTGTAGAGGAACTTAGATTAAGATTAGACCTATTTACAAAGGATGATTTTAAAGAGATGAGGTCTTATGCGAAGATTATATCTTCTAAGAAGTTACTTAATATAATTGACAACCTAGAGAAAAATGCACACATTAACTAAATTCTTACAAGACCTTGTTGTAGAAGGGAGAGAAAAGGGGTATGAGGATTCCAAAATTAGAATTATTTTGAAGGAATATATACAAGACATAATATTGTACATTCTGTACAATGACACGCAAACAAGTACGTTAATTTTCTACGGTGGGAGTAGTTTAAGGAAAATACATGACCTAGATAGATTTTCTGAGGATTTAGATTTTGAAAATCCCGAGGGTATAGACCTTAATATTATCTCACAAATTATTCTTGAGTATTTTAAGGAGATTGGAATGACAGATATGGAGTGTAAAGTTCAAGAGAGTAAAAATATTACAAGGATTACTGTTAAATTCCCAATAGCCGAAGAGATTGGACTTTCTGGTTACAGTAACGAAAAACTACATGTTAAGGTAGAGGTTAATAATGCTTTGACTGGGAGATATACAACAGAATTAACAAGTAAGATGTTAAGAAGGTATTCAGTAGTATTAAAACACTATGATATATCAACACTCTTTGCATGTAAGATAGTTGCGTGTTTAGATAGGGTCTATGTTAAGGGAGAAAAGAAAATAAATATTAAAGGTCGAGATTTTTATGATTTAATTTGGTTTGTTAATAATACTAACGTTTTACCTAACGAGAAAAAACTTTTGGATGTGAATAGGGAGTATACCGTAGACAATGTTTTTAATCTTTTAGACGAGAGGATAGTGCAAATTAAAAGTTCGGATCTTTTGGAGGATTTGCGAGATCTGTTTGAAGATGGTGAGTATATTGTTAAATGGTGCAATAATTTTCAGGAGATATATTCAAGTAGTAAGAAGAGATATTTTGATAGGGCAGGTCTTACAGACCTATAACCTCTCTTGCATTATCAACTTTCGTTG
>CAYQYH010000026.1:0-4914 GCA_964421735.1 uncultured Candidatus Saccharibacteria bacterium
GTTAAAGAAGTAAGTAAAAAGAAAAAGAAAAGACATGCATATCCACCTTTTACTACATCTACAATGCAGCAGACAGCAAACACCTTCCTAGGATATACATCTAAAAGGACAATGGGAATAGCACAGACACTGTACCAGTCAGGGTACATCACTTACATGCGTACAGATTCTGTATATTTAGCTAAGAAGGCAATAGGTCAAATCCGAAAATTGGTAGAGGATAGGTATGGGAAAAAATATATTCCTCCTAAGCCTAATTACTACAAGAATAAATCTAAAAGTGTACAAGAAGCTCATGAGGCTATCAGGCCTACAGACTTTAAAGTAGAGGTTTCTGAGATTGAAAAGAAACATGGGAAATCTGCAGCAAAGCTTTATGAATTAATATGGAAAAGAGCTGTTTCAAGTCAGATGAGTAGTAAGGAAGTGGAGGCTTTGAAAGTCTCTCTAGTTCCTAAAGATTTGAAAGCTCCTGAATACATATTTACCTTAGGTGGGGAAAAGACTTTATTTAAAGGTTTTAGAAAAGTTTTAGGTACTACAAAACAGGATGACGACTTGCAAGAAATTGCTCAACTTAAAGAGGGTGACGAATTAGAAAAGATAGAGTTTGTAAACGAACAAAAGTTCACACAACCTCCTGCAAGATATACTGAGGCATCCCTGATTAAAAAACTTGAGGCTTTAGGTATTGGACGACCTTCTACATATTCCTCTATAATCTCCACCATACGTTCTAGGAGTTATGTTGAATTCGAAGCTAGAACAATATTTCCGACAGATATAGGTAAGGTAGTGACTAATTTCCTGAGAGATAATTTCAAAAGGTTAGTTGACTATGAATATACAGCAAAAGTAGAGGATGAACTAGATGATATCGCTCTTGGCAAGAAGGAATATGTCCCCGTAATAGATGAGGAATACAAATCCTTGATGAAAAACATTAAGAAGGCTGACAAAGAAGTTAATAAGGAAGATGTTGTAATATTAGGAAAATCTAAAGAAAAGTGTCCTAAGTGTAAAGGTAAAATGGTAGTTAGAATAGGTCGTTATGGGAAGTTTTTAAGTTGTGCTAAATTCCCAGAGTGTAAAGGAATGAAGGATTTAAGTGGTGGAGAAGAAAAGTTAGATTACGATAAGTACTTTAAACCTAAGGAATGTCCTGAGTGTAAGTCCAAAATGGTTTTAAAAACAGGAAAGTATGGTAAATTCTGGGCTTGTGAGAGATATCCAGAGTGTAAGGGTGTTGTACCATTACTTCTTAACGAGAAATGTCCTGAGTGTGGTCATCATTTGGTTGAAAGAAGAAGTAAATGGGGTAAGACATTTATAGGATGTAGCAATTACCCTAATTGCAAATATATTAAGAAGAGTAAGAAGAAATCTAAGGAGAAGGGTACGTCTAAAAGTAAGTCCAAAAAGAAGGATAATTCTAAAAGTAAATCTAAAAGGAAGAGTTAATCTTTTTTTAATAACTATCCGTTATGATAGTTATATATGCTTCCAAGAGAGAAATATTTAGAAAGAGGAATAGATAACCTTAGTGATATGGATTTAATCGCCATATTAGTAGGTAGTGGGGTTAAAGGAAAAGATTTTCTAAGTGTCTCCAGGAGTGTTATTAGCAGAATCAGGAGGGTGATTAAAAATGGTAAGGTTGTTGAGGTGGATGATATTACAAAAGTGGATGGGGTAGGAGTTGTTACAGCAATGAGGATACTGTGTGGGATTGAATTAGGGAAAAGACTGTATGGTCTTGAGGATAATGAAAGGAGTTTGGTGAGAAATTCCGAGGAAGCGTACTCAGTATTGAGGGATATAGGTAGTAAAAAACAGGAGTACATTGTTGCGTTGTTTCTTAATTCAAGATTTGAGGTACTAGATAGGAGGGTTATATGTATAGGGAGTTTGGATGGGGTTAGTGTACTGCCTAGGGATATAATAATTCCTGCATTAGAATTAAATGCTAGTAGTGTAGTAATAGCACACAATCATCCGTCTGGGGATGCTTCTCCTAGTAATGAGGATGTATTAATAACAAGGAGAATACAGGAGGGTTTAGAATTAGTGGGTTTAAATTTGCTAGATCACATTGTTATAGGGAAGGATAATTGGAGGAGGGTGGAGGTTTAAAGGAAGAGAGATTTGGATACAAAACATAACCCAAAAAAAATGATTTGATTGTAAAAGGTTGTCAAACTTTCCCTTACCTAGTATAATCCAACTGGTTAAATAATATATATCTCATATATCTTTGTTCCAATCCTGGACACAGTCCAACGAAGATATTAATAAAAGGAAAGGAAAAAATGGCAAAAGTTAAAAAACAAGTCTCAAAGAAAACAGAGACTAAAAACAAAAGTTTTCAAGTACCAGAAATAATAGATCTTCTTAAAGCAGGGGTCCATTTTGGTCACAAGAAAAGTGCTTGGGATCCTAGAATGGAGGAATATATCTATGAAGTAAGGAATGGTATCCATATAATCGACCTTGTTAAGACAAGAGAAATTCTTCGAGACGTACTTGTACAGCTAGATAAGCTTTCTAAGAAAGGAAATGTTTTAATTGTTGGGACCAAGGGTCAAGCTGCTTCTGTTGTACAGAATGTGGCAGAAGAAAACGGAATGTTTTACATCAATAGAAGGTGGATGGGTGGGTTGTTTACTAACTTTAATACAATTAAGAAGAGTGTACATGAATTAATTAAGATGGAGGAGAAATTAGCTGGGGGTCTAGAAGGCTATGTTAAGAAAGAGAGGCTTCTTTTGGAGAGGGAAATAGGCAGGTTAAATAGGATATACCAGGGTATTAAGTTTATGGAAAAACTACCTGAAGTAGTAATTGTTATAGATAGCCAGATGGAAAATAACGCAATAAAAGAGGCAAATAAGATGGGAGTTCCAATAATTGCCCTCATAGATACAAACTGCAATCCAGAGATCATAGATTACCCAATTCCAGCAAATGATGACTCCATAAAGAGCATTTCTCTGTTTGTTAAACTGTTTGGAGAAGTTGTTGGGAAATCCAAGAAATCTCTCTCCGTTATATCATTAAGAAGAGATCATGAAGCAAAACTAGAAAGAATTAAAAGAGAGTACGAAGAAGAAAAAGCTAGGAAGGAAAAGATGGAAGAAGAAGAGAGGAAGAGAATGAAAGCACTAAGGGAAGGGAAGATTAGTGTTAAAGAAGCGGGTTCTGTTGTGAGAGTAGTCAAGAAAGAAAAGGACATTGAAGCAGATGTTAAGGCAGCAGAAGAAGTAAAGAAGAGCACTAAAGATATAGCGGAACTAGAACTCTCTACTCGAACGGAAAATGCACTAAAAGATGCAAAAGTGAAAACGGTTAGCGATCTTAAAGAAATGTCTAAGGAAGAGATGAAAGAGATTAAAGGAATAGGACCAAAATCTGTGAAAGAGATTCAGAAAGCAATTAAATAACTTAAGTTTTAGGAATATGGCAGTAACAGTCGAGGAAATTAAAGAATTAAGAGCTAAAACCTCCGCGGGTATGGTTTTGTGTAAGGAGGCTTTGGTTAAATCAAAAGGAAATATGAATAAAGCAGTGGAGTATATTAATAAAAGAAGCGATGTAATTAGCAGGCTAAGGAATCTAACAGGAGCTAAGATTGGTTTGTGTAAATTAGCTTTGGAAGAAGCCGAAAAAGATTTTGAAAAAGCAGTAGAGATTATTAAGGAGAGAGGTTGGGATGAGCCTATAGGGGAGGATATGGGAGGGAAAGTGGAGGGGATTATAGAATCGTATGTTCATGGCAAGGAACAAAAACTTGCCGCTTTAGTTGAGGTTAGATGCAAAACAGACTTTGTTGCAAGGAACGAAGATTTCAGAGAGTTTGTGCACGAGATAGTACTACAGGTTGCTGCAATGAAGCCTGAATATGTTTCGAAAGAAGATATCCCAGAAAAAGAAATTGTAAAACTGAAAGAATTATTTAAAAAGGAAGCTAAAGCTGAGGGTAAGCCTGGTAATATTACAGACAAGATAGTAGAAGGCAAGTTAATAAAATTTTACTCTGAGAAATGTCTCTTACAACAAAAGTGGTTTAAAGATGAAGAAAAAACTATAGGGAGCCTCTTAGACCGAGCAGTACAGAAACTCGGTGAGCCTATAGGGATCCACAGAATATTAATTTGGGAAGTGGGTAAATAAACAACCAAGGCTTAGCCTCGGTTATTCCTTGTTCTAACAATCTTGCTTCATCTCTAACATTGTTATAGGTCTCCGAGGCAAAGCCTCTTGTTAAACTCCCGTAATTGAGATACAATTGTTCAATAACATTTCACTAAGAAATCTATGGATACGGAGTTATTTAAAAAGGATATTAACAAATGTATAGAGTATCTCGATGAGGATCTATCGCAAATTAGAGTGGGTAGGGCTACTCCGGACTTGGTAGAGGGTGTTATGGTAGATGCTTATGGTACAACTTCTCCCCTTAAGAACTTAGCGACAATTACCGTTGTAGATGCAAAGACTCTTAATGTTCAGCCCTGGGATAATACTGTCTTAGAGGATGTAGGAAGGGGGTTGGAGAGTGCAAAGCTGGGGTTTTCAATAATGGTTGAGGGAGATAGGGTTTTAGTAAAACTTCCTGATCTAACAGAAGAGAGAAGAAAAGAATACGTCAAAGTTATGAAAGAGAGGGTGGAGGATGCTAGGGTTGCAGTAAGACAGGTAAGGCAGAAATATATGAAAGAGATTGATGAGTTAGAAGATGAGGGTCTTTCTCAAGACCAGGCTGATCGTCTAAGAGAAGAAATAGAGAAGGGTGTAAAAGAAGTTAACGAGAAAATAGAGAAGATTCGAGAAGAAAAAGAAAAGGAGTTGCTTACGATTTAAGTTTTATTAACAGAATATGCTTTCTACTTTAGTAAATATACTCCTTTTTATATT
>CAYQYH010000027.1:0-5600 GCA_964421735.1 uncultured Candidatus Saccharibacteria bacterium
AGAAATCTCATAAATAGCCAATTTATGCTATCATTAGCTAATATAATTTTGTTTCAAGCAAATTTGTGTATTCAGCTATTTTAGACAAATTTCAAGAAATACTAACTAGTGTAAATCCGTTTTTTCTTTTACTGACCGTTTTACTAATAGGTATGTATGTTTTTTGGAGAGGGTGTTCAGAGACCAGGAAAGATATCTCTTCTATTTTTGATATTTTCATAATATCTCTTTTCTCTGGTTTACTCTTAGGTAGAATCTCTTATATCATAAGCAATTGGACAAGATTTGCATCCTCAGTTTGGTACTGGTTACCTTATGAAAAGTATGGAGACGAGATATATCTTTTTAGGGTATTGCCTTGGAGATTCTTTAGGGTCTGGGATTGGGGTATAGATATTCTTACTATGTTTGTGGGTTTTCTTTTAGTAGCAAGTCTGTGGGTTTTGTTTGTGAAAAAATGGAAATGGAGTCATATGTTTACAACAATATTTTTTACGGCACAGATTATGCTTGCAATCTCCTTTCTTCTTTTGGGTGGGGTTTCTCGAAATGAACAGTGGATTCTTCAGGGAATAGTTATGGTACTACTACCTTCGGTTCTTTTCTTTTTAAGAAACTCTGTTAAAAGAATTATGATCGGTAAGAAAGAGGTTAGAGTTTTAGCGATACTGGATGTAATTTTTATAATGTTATCGCTTATCTATATCTCTTACACATATTTGACTGTTGAGGTAAGTGATATTGAGAAAGGTGGGGTAATTACTTTCGTTGTATGGACGGTTCTAGGGATTGTCTTCTATCTCTATGATCTCCGAAAAGATAATGTGACCATAGAGAGGGTTTCTTCTGTTAGAGTTGTTTCTCCTGTTGATGTGAATCAGCCAGTCAAATTACCTAGGGAAAAATGATAACAACAAAACAAAAACAATCTGGGAAGAGATTAGATGTTTTTCTTCTAGAGCAACTAGAACAAAGGGGTTTAGATATGTTTTCTAGGAATTTCCTTACTAATAATTGGGGTAAGTTAATACGGGTGAATGGTAAGTATCTTAAACAGTCTTATAAGTTGAAAACAGGAGATGAGGTTCATATAGATATGGAGGAGATCGAGAAGTTAAAAAAGAAAATGAACAGAAGTAATAAGATTAAATCTCAAGAAGGCAAGCTAGATGTCCTTTTTGAGACTGAGGACTTTCTAGTATTAGAAAAACCAAAAGGGATGGTAGTACATCCGGGGATTGGAAATAGAGAAGGAACACTAGCTAATTATGTCCGAGGATATCTCGAGAAGAAGGGAGAATTTGATTCTACTGTAGACAGGGCAGGTATTGTACATAGGTTAGATAAAGCTGTATCTGGTTTAATTGTTTTTGCTAAAAATCTTGCTATGCAAAAGCATTTAAGAAAGCAGTTTGAGAATCACGAGGTTAAAAAAGTATATTTAGCGGACATTGAGTACAAACAATTGAGAAGAGGAGTAAAGAAGTTTTTTCCTGAGCAGAATCTGGATATAGATGAAGAGATTACTAAGCTAGAAGAAAGGGATTTTGAATGTAACTCTAGTTGGTTTAAAGTCCAAGGATATATTGCGAGAAGTTCGCGAAACAGAATTAAGATGAGATTTAGGAAGTATTTAGGTAGATCTGGTAAGCAAGTGTTGTCTTACATAAAACCAATTAGTGACAAACAGGTTTTGGTTGTTATTAAAACGGGTCGTATGCACCAAATCAGGGCTACGCTAGAATACTTAGGGATTGGGATAAGAGGGGACACCCTGTATGGTTTGTCTAAAAGTTCAACTCTACCTGAAAAGATAGCATTAGAGTCAATTCTGCTTGGTTTCCAAGAGCTTGATGGTTATGATTTTACAATTATTAAGTATTAGATAACCATTGGAGATTGTTTAAGTTTTAAAGATACGGATAGATTTATCTATTATGGGAAGGAGAAAAAGAAAAACTAGTAACAGAAGAAGAAAGGGGAGCTTTGATTTTAAGAAGGCATTTTTAATTTTTATTACTCTTATTTGTTCGGTATATGTAATATATTCTTTGTTTCTCTTGTTTGGAATTAGGGCAAGGGATCCTTTGTCTGAGAATATCTCTAGTCAAAAGTTTCTTTCGAAATCTGAGGGTGATCTAGAAAAAACGGTGTTTATTATGGAGAGGGATATAGGGGATAAGAGGGCTATATCAGATATATATATTTTTCTAAATAATTCAAGAAAGGAAAATTCGGCAGTAATATATATTCCTGGAGTGGTATATTTTAGTGGTTTGGAAGGTGAGTTTGGTAGTCCAATTCCAATATCTTCTCTTAGGTATGCGGGGGATTTTTTGCAGGAAGGAAGAGGTGTTGAGTACACATTATGGCAACTGAATGAAATTTTAGGTTTTAGAACTGATAACTACATATGGATAACTACGGAGGCATATGAGGTGATCAATGATGTTTATGGGGATGTAAACAATGTAAAGGATAGATATAAAGAGGCATACACTCTAGACCAGGGGAGTTCTTTAACGGACTCCTTTCTTAAGCTTCATACAATGTCTTCGCAATATTCACTGTTAAAAAGCCTTTTAAATGTTTCTAGGGTTCAAGATATGGACAACCAGATGTACTCTAATCTTTCCTTTTTTAACGCTTTAAACAAAATTAAATCTTTTGAAAAAACAGTAAATAATTCTAAGACCTATGTAATAGATTTTAATTCTCCAAAGTATTCTACGGGTGAGTTGTCTGAGCAAGGGGGACCAATTAGAACAATTAATATTCCTGAATATGACAAAGTTCTAAGGCGTTATTATATTGATATTATAGACAGGGAGTTGGAAAGGGAGAGAGTACGAATAGAGGTCTACAATGGGAGTGGGATTGTGGGGAGGGCGGGTGTGTATGCGAGGAGGATCTTAAATAATGGGTGTGATGTGGTTAGGTTTGGAAACGCTCCTGATACTTTAGAAAGAACCCAGATTTATGTTTCTGACGAAGAAGCGTTTAGTAATTCGCTAGGTGTGGTAGAGGAGGTTCTCTTCGGCAAATTTGAAAGACTTAAAGAAAGGCCCTCTTTTATGACAACTGGTGATATAGTGATTCTTTTGGGTGAGGATATTGGACAGTTAGAAATATTTTAATAATTTCTAACAGGAGAATTTGCTTAAAAGCGGTTTTTCATTTAAAATTTCCACTATGATAATGATTTGGATTCTTTTAGCATTATTAGTTTTTTCCTTACTCTTTTTGGGCTTTATTTTGTTTTGGGGTGGAAAAGATCAGGATGACACAGTTTTGTATGAGGAGGTTAGGAGTCCTTTTGTAATGCAAATATTGGTTCCCAGAGAGAATGAGAAGGCTGCTCTTGCGGCAGAGCAGATGTTTGCTTCTATTCACGGTATTTTGGAAAACTTTTCTAAATGTCCGGACGTAGTTAGTTTTGAAATAGCATCAACAGAGGAGGGGGGTATTTGTTTTTATGTAGTTGCCCCACAACACCTCTCAAGGTTTATAGAGGGTCAGATATATGCTCAGTATCCTAATGCGGATATACAATATGTTAAGGATTATACTAAGGAAGAAGCTTCTACTGAAGAGACTTTTATTACAACAGGGGAGATTGAGATGGAAAAGGACTACATATTCCCCATAAAGACCTTTAGGAGTTTTGAAGTAGATCCCTTAGCAGCTATTACAGGAGCAGTTTCGGAGTTAAACAGAGGTGAAAAAGCATGGCTTCAAGTTCTTGTAAGGCCTGTTTCTAACTATTGGCAGGATCGTTCCAAGGAATATATTACCACAATAAGGGAGGGTAAGGATTTTAATGAAGGAGGTATTCTTTCCTTCTTTGTAGGTTTGGTAAGGCATGTTGGGAAAGCTCTGTCTGAGACTTCAGACTTACCTACCCAAAAGGAGGTTGTTAAGCTATTACCTGGACAGGAGGAGGAGTTGGCTGAAATAGAGACAAAGATGTTGAAGGTCGGTTTTGAATTTAAGATAAGGGTTGTTACAAAGGCTGACACGCAAATTAGGTCTGAGCAAATATTAAGGGATGTTGTTGCAAGTTTTAAACAATTTACTACCGCACATTTAAACAATTTCATTCATATTCTACCTGAAAAGTCAGGGAAGGAAATTTATGAAGATTATCTTAGAAGACATATATCAAAAGATGAGGCGGATATTATAAATATTGAGGAACTCGCCTCTTTGTACCATCTTCCCAATATATCTGTAGAGACACCTAATATTGCATGGAGTAGGGCAAAGAAATTGGAACCGCCTATGAATTTACCAAAAGCTACAGATGGGGAGGTTACAATATTTGGAGAAACGGATTACAGGGATATTAAGTTTGAATTTGGAATTAAAAGGAAAGATAGGCAACGACATTTTTACCTTTTAGGAAAGACTGGTACAGGTAAATCCACATTGTTTAAGAATATGTTTATATCTGATGTTTTAGCGGGAGAAGGTTGTTGTTTTGTAGACCCTCATGGAGACACTGTTGACGAGCTTTTAAGTTATATTCCTCCCAATCGTATTGATGATGTGGTGTATTTTAATCCAACGGACGTAGAGAATCCCATAGGTTTTAATCTTTTAGAGCTTAATGATAAGTCTCAGAGAGATTTTATAGCAGATGGTGTTGTAGAGGTATTTAAAAAGGAATTTGGGGACTCTTGGGGTCCAAGGTTGCAGTACATATTAACGAATACAATAGCTACTGCTCTGGAGGCCCAGGGGACAACATTGTTGGCAATAATTCGTCTTCTCATGGATAATAATTATCGAAAGTTCATACTAAAGCAAGTGGATGACCCAATTCTCTATAAATTCTGGACTGAGGAGTATGCAAAGATGAGTCAAAATAACAGGCTTCTTACAGAGGCGGTTTCTCCAATACAAAACAAGGTGGGTAGGTTTGTATCTTCTGCTGTGATAAGGAATATAGTAGGGCAGGTTAAATCTACGATAGATCTTCGAGATATTATGGATAACCAAAAAATTCTTCTTGTTAATCTTGCACAGGGTAAATTAGGGGAGGAAACAGCTTCTCTTCTTGGGGGTATGGTGATAACAAGGCTTCAGTCTACAGCTATGGAAAGAGTGGATATTCCTGTTGATGAGAGGGAAGATTTCTTTCTTTATGTTGACGAGTTTCAGAATTTCGCTACAGAGTCTTTTGCTAAGATTTTGTCTGAGGCAAGAAAATACAAGCTTAATCTTACGATGACTAATCAATATATTGATCAAATACCTTTAACGGTAAGGCAGGCAATATTTGGTAATGTTGGGACAATAGGTTCGTTTGTTGTAAGTCCTGCGGATGCCGGTATTTTAGAACAGGAGTTTGCTCCGGTTGTTGAGGCTGATGATCTTGTTTCTTTGGATGCTTGGGCTATGTATGTTAAGTTATGTATTGATGGTATGACGTCTGTACCTTTTAGTGCTAAGTCTTTACCGGTTAGGTATCATAACTTTGGTCTTAAGGAGGATATTGTAGCGAAGTCAAGTGAGGCATATGGTACTTCAAGGGAGGTTATTGAGGATAAGATTAATAGGTGGAGTTCTCAGGAGTATAGTGATAAGGGTAATAGATC
>CAYQYH010000028.1:0-2532 GCA_964421735.1 uncultured Candidatus Saccharibacteria bacterium
TGGTACTGGTAGGAAAAAACCAATATTAACAGGTCTAAACAGTGGAGTTTGGAGAAGAATATCTAAGAAAGCAAAGGAAAGGGCAGAAGATATAGCAAAAGAGTTAATTCAACTTTATGCTTTAAGAGAAAACGCTAAATCGGATATTGTAATAAATTCCGAGGAGTCTCTAAAAGAATTAGAGTTATTTATAGAACAATTTGAATTTAAAGACACAGATGACCAGTTAATTGCGACCAAGAACATTGTTGACGATTTACAAAATACAAAGCCTATGGACAGACTCTTAGTAGGTGATGTTGGTTATGGTAAGACAGAGATAGCTGCGAGAGCTGTTTTCGCGGTTGTAAATGTAGGTTACCAAGTTGCAATACTGGCGCCTACAACAATATTAGTTAATCAGCATCTTAATGTTTTCAAGGGAAGATTTAAGAACTATCCTATTAACATAGCTTCTCTTTCTAGATTTTCTTCTGCCAAAGAGAAGGAAAAGGTGAAAGAAAACTTAAAGGAGGGGACTGTGGATATTGTCATAGGGACACATGCCCTTTTGGGCAAGACTGTTTCTTTTAAGAAATTAGGTTTGTTAATAGTAGATGAGGAGCAGAAGTTTGGTGTTAAACAAAAGGAAACAATTAAAAACAAGAGAGTAGATACCAATGTTCTTTCTTTAACAGCCACCCCAATACCTAGGACTTTGAACATGGCTCTCTCTGGAATTAGAGACATTTCTGTACTAGCTACTCCTCCAGAGGGAAGAAAAGAGGTGATTAATAACTTTGGAAGGTTTGACTGGGAGAGTGTAAATACCGCTATATCAAAGGAGTTAAAACGTAGTGGTCAGGTGTATTTTCTACATAACAGGATTGGTACAATAGAGTTTGTATACAACAAATTGACTAAAATGTTCCCACATGCAGTAGTTGGTGTTGCTCATGGTCAAATGGGTGTTCAAAAATTGTCTAAGACTATGGACGCATTTGTGAAAGGAAATATAGATATTTTGGTATGTACTACTATCATAGAGAATGGTCTAGATATTCCTACTGTTAATACATTAATCATACAAGATGCAACTATGTTAGGCCTCTCTCAAATGTATCAAATCAGGGGTAGAATAGGTAGGTCTCATACCCAAGCATATGCCTACTTTTTCTTTAATAATTTGAAGGGAGATGCTCAATTGCGACTTGAAGCTATCAAAGAGTCCCAAGAACTGGGATCAGGTTTCTTACTCTCAAATAAGGATTTAGAGATTAGGGGAGCAGGGGAGATTCTTGGGAGAAATCAGTCTGGCACTATAAATTCGGTTGGTTACGGTCTGTATTCTCAGATGCTTTCTAATGCAGTTAACAAGCTCAAAGAACTGGGTAAATAATTTTCACTTGGCAAACCTTAAACTTTGTTTTAGTATGTACACATGTCTTCAGTCCTTTATCAAAAATACAGATCTGTGGATTTTGACGAAATCAAAGGCCAAGATCATGTCACAAAACTTTTAAAGAATGCTGTTAAGAGTGACCAAATTGCTCAAGCATATCTTTTTGTTGGTTCTAGGGGTACGGGAAAGACTTCTACAGCAAGAATATTAGCAAAGGCAGTTAATTGTAAGAAGCCTAAAAAGGATGGTAATCCCTGTAATGAATGCGAATATTGTGAGAGTATATCTAGTGGAAGGTTCTTAGATTTAATTGAGATAGATGCAGCTTCAAATAGGGGGATAGACCAAATTAGACAATTGAAGGAAAAGATAGAGTTTTCTCCCTCCGAAGGGAAGTACAAGATATATATCATAGATGAGGTTCACATGTTAACCACAGAGGCTTTTAATGCCCTTCTAAAGACGCTAGAGGAGCCACCTGCACATGTTATATTTATCTTAGCAACAACCGACGTACATAAGCTTCCTCCTACGATTCTTTCAAGGTGCCAAAGATATGATTTTAGATTAGGTACTGAGAAAGAAATAAAAGATTTAATTAAGGGTATTGCTAAGAAAGAAAAGATTACTATTGAAGATGCTGCTTTAGATGTTATTGTTCAAAATGCCAAAGGAAGTTACCGGGATGCACTTTCTACCTTAGATGTGATATATACTGGACAGGAAGAGAGAAAGAAGGAAATAACCTTGGAGGAGACAAGGGAGATACTGGGTCTTCCCGATTTTGATAGTGTAATACTACTTCTTAAAAGTCTCATAAAAGGTGATGGGAGTAAGGCTTTGTCTGTGATAGAGGGGTTGGAAAATAAGGGAGTTAATCTTCAACAGTTTACTAGTTATGTTTTAGATATTTTAAGAAAGATTTTAATTGCCAAAATTCAGGGAAAATTAGATAAAGAATTTGATTTTGCTAAGGATGTAGATATTAAATTAATACATAAGTTAATTAATCTCTTCCTAGAAGCAGAGAATAGGATTAGGTATGCAAATAACCAAGCTTTAGTTCTAGAAATGATAATACCTGAAATGATGAAGGTTAACGCAGGAGAAAACATTAAGATTGTAAACAAGGATGTTAAGAAGAGAATACC
>CAYQYH010000029.1:0-6955 GCA_964421735.1 uncultured Candidatus Saccharibacteria bacterium
TTAGGTCACCCTTGGGGGATAGAGGCAGGCGTAGAGGCAGTAATACAGGCTAAGGATATAGCATTAGGAAGTGGTAATTTAGAGCAATGGATAGAAGACAATCCAGATAGTGCTTTAGCTAAGGCTGCTCAACACTGGGGGTTTGGACCAAGAATTGTTTAGGTTTTTAAGATACCTCTTTAAGATATGTCTGTTTAATTTTGTTTCTCAAATAGTGTAGAATAGGGGCTATGAAAAAGGGAATCACATCTAGGGAGAAAAGTTATTCAAAGTGGTATCTAGATATCATAGAACAAGCCCAATTGGCGGAGAACTCTCCTGTAAGAGGTTGTATGGTTATAAAGCCATACGGCTATGCAATATGGGAAAATATTAGAAATGGTCTTGACAAAATGATAAAGGAATCAGGAGCTGAAAATGCTTACTTCCCACTTTTTATACCAAAATCCTTCCTTTCTAAAGAGGCAAGCCATGTAAAAGGTTTTGCCAAGGAGTGTGCCATAGTTACGCATCATAGGCTGAAAGCAACAGAAGATGGTAAGGGAGTAGAAGTAGACCCAGAGTCAAAATTAGAGGAGGAGTTAATAATTCGCCCAACTTCTGAGACCATAATGTATGACACATTCTCCAAATGGATAACATCATGGAGAGACCTTCCTTTTAAGATTAATCAATGGGCAAACATAGTAAGATGGGAGAAAAGGACAAGACCATTTTTAAGAACTTCTGAATTTTTATGGCAAGAAGGACACACTGTTCATATCTCACATAAAGAAGCAAAGCAAGAGGTTTTAGACAGATTAAATATGTACGTTGAATTTGCCAGAAAATATCTAGCTATGGAAACGTACTACGGTAAGAAATCCCAAGCGGAGAAATTTGCAGGAGCGGTAGATACATATGGTGTAGAAGCAATGATGCAAGATGGAAAAGCCTTACAATTTGGTACTTCCCATGATCTAGGCCAGAATTTCTCAAAGGTATTTGGTATACAATATGCAGATACTAAGGGGCAATTACAGTACCCTTGGCAAACAAGTTGGGGAGTTAGTACAAGGATGATAGGGGCATTAGTGATGACGCACAGTGATGACCAAGGCCTGGTATTACCACCCAGTATAGCACCAATAAAGGTTGTTTTAATCCCAATATTTAAGGATTCCAATAAGGAAAAAGTTTACCAATATACCAAGGATGTAAAGAAAGAATTAGAGAAATATATAGAGAATATACATGTAGATGAAAGGGATTTTGTATCTCCTGGTTTTAAGTTTAACGAATGGGAAAAGAAGGGTGTTCCATTAAGGGTAGAGATAGGTGAGAAAGAGCTAGGGAAAGGTGATGTAGTAATTGCTAGACGAGATAATTTAACCAAAACAAATGTTAAGTTTGGTAAACTTGGAGAATTTGTTAAGAAAACCTTAACAGAAATTCAAGAAAATCTGTATACTCAATCGAAAGAATTACTCGTATCTAAAACCCATAGTGTAAACAATTTAGAGGAATTCAAAGAAATCTTTTCATCCAATAAAGGGTTCGTAAGGACCAATTGGTGTGGTGATGAGAAATGTGAGGAAAATATCAAACACGAGACTAAGGCAATTACTAGATGCTTACCTTTGGAAGGGGAGGGTAAAAAAGGTAAGTGTATTTATTGTGGTAAGGAGAGTGAAAACGAGTGGATATTTGCCAAAGCATATTAGTGAAACACAACGAAATTTTTTAAATTCAGAAACTTCTTTTTGTACAATCTAACTATACTCACCATTGTAAATATGTAAACGGCGTTGGAAATAACGCTTGTATTTTCCTTTCTTAAAAACAAATCTTTTTGTCTAGTACTTTTTGAACAGTGCTGTTGATATAAAATTACAAACGGAGATGGTTTAGAAAGGTTGTTCGTTTCACAATCGTTTTGGGTCTGGTGTTACAAAAGAGTAGCGATTGTTTTTAGGGTAGTGGTTGTGATGTGTTGGCTAATAACCATTTTGGATATATTCCTTTAAATATTGGCCTGTATAACTACGTTTTTCCCTGATAATGTCTTCTACTGTCCCCTGGGCTATAATTTCTCCTCCCTTGTTGCCTCCTTCAGGGCCCAAATCTATTATCCAGTCTGAAAGTTTAATGACATCTAAATTATGCTCTACGATTAATACAGTATTACCTCTGTTGACCAAGTCAGTTAAGATCTTCATGAGCTTATCTACGTCATGATAATGTAATCCTGTAGTTGGTTCGTCTAGTATGTATACCGTGTGACCCGTAGGTAGTTTGGAGAGTTCTTTGGCGAGCTTAATTCTTTGTGACTCACCTCCGGAGAGGGTAAGTGACGACTGTCCTAGTTTTATATACCCAAGTCCAACTTTATCTAGTATATCAAGCTTTTTCTTTATTCTAGGAATATTTTTAAAAAACTTTTTAGCATCCTCTACTGTCATTTCAAGGACTTCGGCTATGTTTTTACCCTTAAAATCTATATGTAGAGTCTCTTTATTGTACCTTAAGCCTTCA
Organism: uncultured Candidatus Saccharibacteria bacterium; assembly: GCA_964421735.1. Lineage (GTDB taxonomy): Bacteria > Patescibacteriota > Dojkabacteria > SC72 > SC72 > UBA2177. Next base: position 2,515 of record CAYQYH010000029.1, read on the forward strand.
CATTCATCACAAGTGATGTACATGTCGGGAAGGAATTGCATTTCGATTTTTTGCTGACCATCACCTTTACATTTTTCACACCTCCCACCTTTTACATTGAAACTAAATCTCCCAGGTTTATATCCTCGTGCTTGTGCTTCTTTTGTCTCAGCAAAAAGTTCTCTAATTGGGGTAAAGATTCCGGTGTAAGTAGCGGGATTGGAGTGAGGGGTACGGCCTATAGGGGACTGATCTATGCCAATGACTTTGTCTACATTCTTAAGTCCTTCAATGTCGTTGTAATCACCTTCGACCTGCTTGCCGTTCATAATTCTGTTCATTAATACAGGATAAAGTGTGTTGTCTATCAGGGAGGATTTACCACTGCCAGAAACACCCGTGATTGAAATGAGCTTGTTTAAGGGGATTTTAACATCTAGGTTTTTTAGGTTATGTGTTTTTACACCCTCTATCTTTATGTATTTATTTTCTTCTTGTTTTTTCTTTTTGGTTATATTTCTCCCAACAATTAGCTCTTTGTTGATATATTTTGCAGTTAAGGAGTCGGAGTGCTTGATATCATCAAAGGATCCCTGAGCTACAACTTTTCCTCCCTTTTCACCTGCTTTTGGACCTATATCTATAATCCAGTCGGCATATCTCATAGTTTTAGCATCATGCTCAACGATTACGACAGTATTATCTATATCTCTGAGCTCTTTTAATGAGGTAATTAGGCGTGAGATATCTTTTGAATGAAGACCAATTGAAGGTTCGTCAAGTACATACAACACTCCAGATAATCCTGTACCTATTTGCGATGCCAGTCTAATCCTTTGGGATTCTCCACCAGAGAGAGTATTTGCCTGTCTTGAGAGTGTTAGATAGTCTAGGCCCACATTACTTAAGAAGTTTAACCTATTTAGAATTTCCTTAATTATTGGTTTGGCTATCTCTTTTCTATTTCCTTCTAATTTAAGGTTAGAGAGAAACTCTTTTGCTTTTCCAATAGGCATAATCGTAATGTCAGCAATATTCTTTTTAGCTATTGTGACGTTAAGAGAGTAGGGTTTGAGCTTTGCTCCTTGGCATATGGGGCATTCTTTCTCGTTCATATATTTATCTATCTCCTTTCTGGAGTATTCAGAAGAGGTTTCTTTGTATTTCCTTTTAAGTTCGGGAACAACTCCCTCATAGTCGGTTTTGTATATCTTAGTCCTTCCGAACCTATTGGTATATTCGATAGTATATGGAGGCTTTGTGCCTTTACCATGGAATATTAGGTCAAATATTTCTTCAGGATATCTTCCTATAGGTGTTTTCAAGTCAAAATCGTGTCTTCTTGCCACCTCATCAAGAACTCTTGTTGTCCATGAGTCCTTTGTAGTTCTATTTCCCCAGGGAAATATGCCACCTTCTTTAATAGTGAGGCTAGGATTGTATATTAAACTTATGTCTATCTCTTTAAGTGTACCTAGTCCAGAACACTTATTACATGCTCCCTCGGGAGAATTAAAAGAAAATGAAGCAGGAGTTATTTTGGGATATGATATCCCACATTTAAAACAGGTGTTATTTTCAGAGTAGAAAAATTCCTTATCTTCAGTTAATATTTTCACTTCTCCACCTGACTCACTTGTTGCAAGCTCTATAGCGTCAATCAAACGTTTCTTGAACTCTTTTGAGTCAATATTAGAAGTGTCGAGTCTATCTACCACTAGATCTACGGTATGTTTTTTGTTTTCATCTATCTTTATATCCTCAATATCATCTAGCATGTAAATATCATCATCAATGATTATTCGCAAGAAGCCTTTACTGAGTAATCTCTCAAAAAGCGAAAAGAACTGTCCCTTACGGTTTTTTATGAGGGGTGAAACCACCTGTATTCTTTCTGTGGAACCTTTTAGTTGTTTGATCACTTTTTTTGATATTTCTTCAATACTTTGAGCTTGAACTTTAACTCCACACTTAGGACAGTGGGGTTGGCCAACATGACCATACAGTAATCTGAGATGATTGTATATCTCTGTGATGGTTCCTACAGTGGATCTAGGGTTAGTTGAGGTAGTTTTTTGGTCTATGGATATTGCAGGGGAGAGGCCTGTTATGGAATCTACTTTTGGTTTTTGTATTACACCTAGAAATTGTCTAGCATAGGAGGAAAGTGATTCAACATAGCGTCTTTGACCCTCTGCGTAGAGGGTGTCAAAAGCCAGAGAGGTTTTCCCACTCCCTGAAAGCCCAGTTAGTACTATTAGTTTGTTTTTTGGTATATCTACAGAGATGTTTTTAAGATTATTCTCTCTTGCACCTCTTATTTTAATGAATTCTTGTGCCATATCGACCTTAATTATATCATACACAGTCAAGATCATACCTGTTTATGTGTAAGTAGAAGTAATACCTTCGATGTCTTCAAAGAGCTTGTTGCTACGAGGACTATACGGTCTTTTTCACCTGCAGTTAAGATTTTATAGGGTGGAATTTGTATGCCCCTATAGAGTATTAAATCTCTAAGGAAAATGTGATATAGTGTATGTTGTTAAGGGATTTTGTGATGTGTTTGACTTATGATTTAGTGCACCCGTAGCTCAATTGGATAGAGCAACGCACTCCTAACGCGTAGGTTGTTGGTTCGATTCCGACCGGGTGCGATTTTTTGCGAAGGATGTTTCAGATTGAAGGCCTGTTTCTGGTTTATACTGTTAGAACAATGAAATTCTTCAACCTTAAACGCTATAGGTTGAGTAGGGCGGGCCTCTCTATTTAATCTTGTATTGATTAATTTGTAGGGGGTCTTCTTCTCTCACTTTCACCTCCAAGTCTTCCAGATCCAAATCTTTAACTTCCAAGGTGACGATATATTCTCTATTATCTTTAATGCTATAAGTTTGAATATTCTTTGCGTCCAAAACTTGCATTTCATTTCCGCCATCCTCTTCAGAAATATGTAGTATCCCTTCCTTTTTATAATGGATATGTGTTGAGTTTGAGAGCCAATCTATTTCTGACACCGCATTTTTTTTAAGGCCAATAACCTTTTTAGTTCCTATCTCTTTTGTATGATCACCTTCCTCTTTTTCTAAAGTAAATACGTATATATAGTTACCGTTTACAAAAAGAACTTTCTTAGAATTAGGGGAGAAGGATATTAATTGTGCGGGGTGTGTACAGATCATTCTGTATCTGTTAGTCGAGATGTCATACCAGTAGGTGGAGGTGTCTGTGGAGATATATACACCATTGGAAGTCTGATTTACTTCAAAATAGTTTATTTTCCCAATGGCTTGTGTAGATTGTGAGGAATTTGCAAATTCTGGGTAGGTATCTCCATTTTCTCTGTAGTGTTCTATGAAGTCTCTGTTTTTTTGGAAATACGCCTTTTCTATTGTATATTTAGTGTCTGTTCCATCTGGTTGAAGTTGCTTGAGGGCGTATATGTATGTAGTATCGTCGGGGTTACTTAATTTCTCTAGGATATAAAAGAAGCCTTCTTCATCAGTAGACCATAGGTATTGGGTCTCTGGCTCTTTTTCTACAAGAGTAAATGTTGAATTTATAGTTGTATTCTCAAGTACAGAGGTGTCCACGGATATTATCTCATCTGCGGATTCTAATATGATGTGTTTATTATCTTTGGACCACGTAAGCTCATAGGTAGGGGGGAGAATTTCTATGGGGTCTAAATTATCAAGGGTTAGGGTTTTAGTTAGGTCTATTAAGTAGCTGTTTTCTTGGTCTTCTTCTGTTAAATGCATAATCGCTAATTGGCCATTAGGGGAAATATCTAAACGGATATTGTTTGTTTCAAGGGATAATATGGCAACTGGGTTGGTGTTTAGATTCCAAAGGGGTGTATTTATCCGGTATGTCCACAGAGAGTATTGTTCTGAAGAATCTACTAGCAAAAAAACAAAGTAGTCTCTATCTTCGTTTGTCCAAAACTTTTCTAGCCCTCCATCTGATTGCCATATGTTTGAAGGTATGGGCTCCTGTAATACTAGGAAGGGATACATTGGAGTAGATTTTTCTTCTACTATTTCAATCTTTTTTTCCCATTCTTTATATCCTTCTTTCTTCACTGCAATATCGTGTGTTCCAATGTCTAAGGTTCTGCCTCTTGGAGTTCTTCCGACACTATTTCCATTTATGTAAAGTTGTGCACTAGAAGGCTCGGATTGTACCGTTAAAACACCAGTTCTTTTAATTTGTCTGTCAGAGATATTTAGTCGATATCCTTTTGAAAAATAATATATTCCGAGAGCTCCACCTATTATAAATATTACTGAAAATAGGGAGAGTAATAAGCTGAGGATATTTAGTTTTCTTTCTTTTTTCTTGATGCTCTTTTTTTGTGTTTGGGAAGTTTTCATAGTTGAAAGTATAGCATAATGGAAGGGAAGTTGTTAAAATAGGGTATTATGAAAAAGAAAAGAATTTTAACAGGGGATAGGCCTAC
>CAYQYH010000030.1:0-6051 GCA_964421735.1 uncultured Candidatus Saccharibacteria bacterium
AGATCTTCAAGCACAGCCTGAGCAACTGCTTCTGCAAGTCTGTTATTTGGACCAACTATGAAGTTTGAAAAAAGATATTTAGGATTAAGGTAGGAATCTTCTAATGCTTTTTCATATAACTGGTCTTCTTTTTCTGCTGCAGAAAAAAGGTCCAACACTTCTTCTTGTTTGCCTTCTGGGTTGTGGTATTCGTACTTAGGCTTAGAGGAAGATTTACTTTGTCTAAGATTTACTTCTACTTGGAAATTTCTTTGGCAGGTTTTAAGGAGAGCTCCCTGTAGAGCATATTTGTAATCTTTCAATATTTTTTCTCTTTTGTAAGAAGCCTCACAGGACATTTGTACAACTCCATTGCTAATGTCTTCTATATATACATTACTAAATAAGCCGCCAAACTCTCTTTGTCCAATAGTTTGCTTAAGGTGTTCTTTTGCAACCTTCCATATTTCTTGAGGATCTAAATTGTCGTCACCATTCTTTTTGGAAAGGGTATTACTTTCTATTTGTTGTAAGTGGTTTTCAAAATCTACTTTTTTCATAAGCGATATTAATAATTATCAGTTATAGCTCAAAAGGGGGGCAGTCGAATGGCCGATTGGGACTTTGATTTATTATAAAGATTTCTGAGAAAATGTGGATAGGTTCTCCACAATATGTAAAAAAGCCTTACTGTTTAAAGTTTTTTAAATTGCTCAAAAGACTCTAATAATTTTAGAGGTAAAATTAAGAAAAGCAAAGAGACCTTGGCAAGAAGGCTTGGCATCTGTATAATAGCTCTGTATGAAAAGAACATATCAACCTAAAAATAAAAAGAGATTAAAGAAGTTTGGATTCAGAGCAAGATCTAAGACTCCTGGAAGTAAAAAGGTTCTTAAGAGAAGAAGAGCGAAGGGAAGAAAGAATCTTACGGTAAGTGAGGAGTACAAACTTTTAAGAAAAAAGCAAAAAAAGAGTATAAGATAATTCTATTATGCTTCCAAAAAAATTTCGTCTACCACCAAAAAACTTCGATAGAGTTTACCGCAATGGTGAAAAGTTGAGGGGAAAGTACGGAATGTTTGTTTGTTTCAAAAACGACAAGAAGAATCCAAGGTTTGGTTTTGTAGTAAGCAAGAAGGTGGGTGGAGCTGTTTTAAGAAACAGGATGACTAGGCTTTTAAGGGTTATTGTAATGGAGATCATTCGTGAAAAAGAATTAGAATATCTCAGTATGGATTTCCAGTATGTAGCGTTCAAGTTTTGCAATAGCAAATCTCTCCTTAAGAAAGATGTGTCCTCTCAGTTTAAAAAATTTTTAGAGAAGTAAATTTAAAATGCCCAGGGAATTTAAGATAAGTTAGGGTAAGAGATGTTTCGAAAAATCTTTTTAATAATTATTAAAGGGTATCAAAAAGTTTTTTCTTTTGATCATGGACTTTTAGGGAAAATATTTCCCAATACAAGATATTGTAAATTTACCCCTACTTGTTCGGAATATGGGTATAGGGCAATTGAGAAATATGGGGTGTTTAAAGGTGGTTGGTTTTTTACTAAAAGGTTTTTAAAATGTAACCCTTGGACTAAGGCTGGGAAATACGATCCTGTTCCTTAGGTTAAATTTATGATATATTCGCTAGCATTACATTAACACATTTTTATATGATTGGAACTATTTGGAATACAATCTTTTACTACCCTGTATTAAATCTCCTGATTGTTTTTTACAACATTCTCTTTGACAACTTAGGTCTTTCTATCATTGTTATGGCTATTCTTTTTAGGTTGTTGCTCATTCCTTTAATGAAAAGGCAAACAGAGATGACAAAGAAGATGTCTTCTTTGAAGCCTGAATTAGATAAGCTCCAAAAGAAGTACAAGAATAATCCAGAGAAGTTATCACAGGAGCAAATTAAGTTATACAAAAAGGTAGGTTATAATCCTTTAGGTTGTCTCGTAACTTTTATTCCTCAACTATTAATACTTTCAGTGCTTATTCAGGTAATTAGAAATGTTACAGGTGGGGAGCTAGATGGGATATATCCTTTTGTAAGTAATTGGTTAAATAATGGAGCTTCTTTAGTAATCAATACTAAGTTTTTGGTATGGGAGTTAACTAAATCATACAACGATCTCTCAGGTGAGTTTGGGAGGTTTTCTATGACAGCTCTTCCTTACTTAGGTTTGAGCGTCTTAGTTGGTTTTTCTCAGTACCTTACTTCCAAGTTTACTCAAGTGATGCAGGATACTGCACCAAAGAAAGAGAAGGATAAAAAAAAGGGTATGGGAGAAGTTTCTCCGGAGGAGATGCAAAAGAAAATGGCGAGTTCTTTTACATATATACTTCCTTTAATGACCATATTCATTGCAATTAGTGCTCCTGCAGCTTTAAGTTTGTACTGGGCAGTACAGTCTTTTATGTTGGTGATCCAATATATGGTTTTAGATTGGGACAAAACTAAGAAAGGTGTTCAGAATCTTTTTACGAAATTGAGGGCAAGAAAGGAAAGAAAGCAGAAATCTTCTAAATAGATAATTAAATTTTTATTGCTGTCAAATGAAAGACAAGGAAATAATTAAGTTGATTGAAAAAGAGTTAGAGTCTCTTTGTTCGTTGTTGGACGTTGATTGTGAGAGAAGGTTAAAGTTGGAGGAAGGTGATGAGGAAGTAAAATATATTAAAGTGTTTTTTGAAGGGGATGATCTGGGATATATGATAGGGGCTCATGGGAGACATTTAGACTCTCTTCAATATATATTACAGTTAATGACGGGCAAGATGACAGAACAGGACCCTACTTACAGAGTTCTTGTAGATATTGGGGGATACAGGGAGGAGAGGAATAGTAAACTAGAGGGCTTGGCTTTACAGAAGGCGGATGATGTTAGAATTTTGGGAGAGGCTGTAGATTTACCTCCTATGAAGCCTGCAGACAGAAGAGCTGTGCATATGGCTCTTTCTCAGTTTGATGATATTGAAACTGAGAGTGAGGGAGAAGGTAGGGATAGACATGTTGTTATTAAGCCTGTAAACGCTGAGAAGTAAGTGCTAAAATTAGTTAATGAAAAAACTCTTAAGTAGAAGGAACATCTTTGTTATTCTTGTTGTAATTGTTTTTGTTTCTCTTTTACCTTTTTTAATTAAGCAATCTCCGGAAAGAGCAATTTTTCTTTCGCTTACTCTTTTTTTATGGTTGAGTATATTTTTATATACAAAAGACTTAATTCTTTCTTCGATCTTGTATATATTAATTGTTCTTCCTTTTAATGTGACAATACAACTGCCTGGTGCTGTGGAAATTTTTAGCACAAACCTTGTGTTCCCCTCCCCTTTTGTAAATGGTATTTATGTTAACTATCTTGTTCCGACAGTATCTATTCTAGATTTGGGGGTGATACTAATCCTTCTGTCTCTTTTAGTCAAAGAGGGGTTCTCTTTCTATTGGAGGATATTTAAATCTCTAAAGAATGGAGTTTTAGTATTTTTCATTTACTTAGCAATACAGATTTTTCTTTTAGATGACCTTTTTGTAGTTTTTTCATCTCTTAGGGTGTTTTTTTATCTTTTGACAATTGTAAGTTTAGTTATGTATCACAGAGGAAAAGATATTAGAAAGCTTTTTCTTCCAGCAAGTTTTATATTCCTATTAAATGTTTTAATTCAGGGAGTCGTAGGGGTTTTACAGGTAGTAAAGGGGACATCCCTTGGGCTTTTATTTGCAGGTGAGTCTCAGGTAGTCGCGGGAATGTACGGTTCAAGTTTTATAGAATTAGGTGGCAGGGTATTTCTAAGAGCCTATGGGACACTTCCTCATCCCAATGTCTTTGCAGGGTTTTTAATATTAGGAATGTTAATGGGGATTTTGTCTTCGAAAAAGTATCCGGGAATTGGTATCCCACTAACAATTCTTTCATTGTGTCTCTTGCCAATTACCTTTTCAAGGGTGGCTATTCTTGTTGCTGTCATTATCCTTCTTCTGCTCTTTTTAAAATCTGTTTCAAAATCTAAAGTTAAAGAGTTTTCTATATTTCCAGTATTGTTTTTTGAGAGGTTTACAAACTTGATTGGAGGGGATAGTAGTTGGTCGGAGAGAGTTGATTTATTTAAAGCGTCGCTTAAGGTTATTAAGGAGAACTTTTTCTTGGGGTCAGGCCTTGGAAATTTTGTAAGGAAGATGGGAGGGGTAGTTCCCAGAGACAGGAGGTTGATATCTATATTAGAGCCTGTTCATAATATTTTTGTTTTAATGTTTTCCGAATTGGGTGTTTTTGGATTTGTAATATTTTTTTATGTTTTAATTAGGTTGTTTTTAGAGAATTTTAAGAAATTTACTTATTTTAAGGTTGGGGTTTTGTTGAGTATTGTTATTATAGGGAGTTGGGACCATTATTTATTTTCACTTCCTCAAGGGTTGGTGATTTTTATGTTTTTGTATCTTTTGTTGGTTTTGGATTTAAGGAAGTTGGAGGGTTATGAGGGCGAGAGGAAGAAGGTTTAGATTGGTCTCTTAGTTTTGGGTTTTAATAATCAATAGTTCTGGAACAGCTGCATAAAAAGCTAATAAAAAAGTTTCAAAGTCCAAAACGTACTCTTTTGCACCGCTTGGATCCAAAATTTTAAAACCTTCTTTGTTGTATCCGTTAATAATCACTTTATGGTTCATGTTTATAGATCCATTATTATTTATAAATGCAGGTTTTATCTCTATCAAAGCAAAGTTATTCTTGTCTATTAACTTCTTAATTTTGGAAACACCTAGTTTATTAAACTTTATCTCGCCTCCTAAGTTGATAAATTCTAAGGCTTTGTCAACATAGTATTTCCCAAAATCATAGTAATCTTTAGATTTAATTTGTAAAGATTTTTTTAAATCCTTGTAGGCATTATTGTTAACAATAATGGGGTGGTAGTTATAATATGTCACCTTCAAATTGAATTTAAGCGCAGTTAATCCTAGGGCGAGAATAGGGCTTCTAAGGTTTTCTCCTGAACTATAATGGTCATGTTTCTCCCAAATGTCTTTTTCCGAGAGATTATTCCCATAATGATTAATTATGCTTCTGAGGCATGCCACCCCACAGGACTTTTTGGTTTCTTGTTTATAAATCTTCATAACTTTTATCTGTTGACTTTTTAAAACGGAGAGAGTGGGATTCGAACCCACGGTATGATTTCTCATACGCACGCTCTCCAAGCGTGTCCTTTCGACCACTCAGGCATCTCTCCACAAGGATTATTCTAACAAATAATGCTTTAATTAACTAGTTAAAGATCTGTGTTGTCCGATAGTATATTAAATTTATGGTGGATAACACATATAGTGCTTGTTAACTTAGGGAAAGGGGATATACTAAGTGTAGTGTATCCTTCCTATTACTATAAGTTAGCGGGACGTACCTGGCCGGAATCGAACCGACAACCTACTGCTTAGAAGGCAGTTGCTCTATCCAATTGAGCTACAGGTACTTAACAGGAGCAATTTTATCAACAAATGGTAGTAAAATAAAGGATTAGTTAACATTTCCAATAGTTATTAACACCCCACCTTGTCTTTTAGGGAACCTCTTTAATCCTTCTGGGAACCATTCTGGGAAGAACTCTACCCTAGTTTCCTTGTCTGAGAACTCCAAAGATTTAAGATATTCTTGTCCTTCTTCCCAATTCATAGTTTTTAATTCGCTTAAAATGTCATCAGTATCAACACGCGGTTTTACGGAACTTTTAGCTACTAATTTAATGGAAATTTCTTGAGAATTACTCTCTACTACAGAAATATCCTTTTCTATCTCCTCATCCAATTCTAGATCCCAATCCTTGTCTGTTTCAAAGAGGTTCTCTTCTTTTGCTTTGTTGGTTAGTAACTGTTCTATCCCATCATCAAAACCTTCTCGTAGATAGTAGGAGGCTGTGCTCTTTGTTGTAATAGAAACGTCAACATTAGTTGCTTCTGCTCCAATACCAACATCAGTTTTAGTACTGTCTGGGAGGACTTGGCTTGTTAGTGAGTCAGAAATGATCTGCCATTTTCCTGCTATGTCTTTTAATTCTCCCTCTCCTTCTTCTATTGCAATCTT
>CAYQYH010000031.1:0-4359 GCA_964421735.1 uncultured Candidatus Saccharibacteria bacterium
TGTTGTGGGTTATAAATGTATTGGGTAGATTTAGTAGTACCTTTTTGAGAGACAAAACCTGCATCAGCTAGTTTGTCCATATCTCGTCTTACAGTTCTGGTTGAAACGTCTGGAACAAGTTCATATATCTCACTTGGTTCCATACTTACCTCCTCTTTCATCCTCCCTAGTATCTTTATCTGTCTTTCATTGAGGTCTCTAAAGTCTTGAAGTTTTTTACGAGCTTGTTTGCCTCGCTTAACACTTCTTGACGTTTGAGGGGTAATTTTTACTCTACCCTTTTCTGGCTTTCTCTCTTTTTTAGGTTGTTCAACTTTCTTACTCTTATCTTGCTTTAAAAATATGATCAAAAAGAGAGTCAACCCGAAGGTAAGGAGAGTTATTAATGTGAACAGTAGGGAGTTGTCTTTTTTAGTGTTTGATTGCATAACATATTATATATCTATTTGGAGAATTTGTTAAACAGAGTAACTCATAGAGTGTTAAAAATATGTCAAAAAGGAGCTATAGTGCTTGTTGGGAAGGGATTTCGGACTATACTAAGTGTATTCTCTCTCTCCTATTTTAATTCGGCCATGTTCTCCCCGACTGAAGAATGAACAGATAGTGGAATATCCAAGGAAACTACACTTTCCATTATTTCTTTAGCTTCTTTAACAAAATCCTTAACCTCTTTCTCCTTAACTTCAAAGATTAGCTCATCATGTATTTGTAGTAATATATGGGCCTTTCTTTTAAACTGCTCCTCTATTAATTCATCTAACTTGGTCATAGCTAGCTTCATAATATCTGCCTCACTACCTTGTATTGGCATATTTACAGCCTCCCTTTGCGCCGCTCTTACCATCCTTGTATTTTTAGATTTAAGGCCTTTAATATGTCTTGTTGTAGCGAACATGCTTTGTACATAGCCTTTTTTGTAGGCTTCCTTTTCTAAGCCCCTTATGTACTCCTCTACTCCTTCGTACTGTTCAAAATAGCTCTGTATGTATTCAGAAGCTACTTCGCTCTCTATATCTAGCATACTGGCTAATCCGTAGGCTGTTTGGCCAAACAAAATACCAAAATTTACTGTTTTACCAATACTTCTTTCCTTTTTAGTTACTTCTTCTACCTCTTTGTCTAGAAGTCTTGCAGCTGTTGCTTTGTGTATGTCTAGGCCATCTTTAAAGTCTTTAATTAAAAGGTTATCTTTAGAGATATCTGCCATAATTCTCAACTCAACTTGAGAGTAGTCCATAGCTACAAACTTAAAACCTTCCCTTGGTACAAAAGCCTTTCTTAGCTCTTGGGCCCACTCTCCCTTAAGTGGTAAGTTCTGCATATTCGGATTTGATGAAGAAAATCTCCCCGAGGTTGTACCTGTTTGTTTAAAGTCTGTGTGTATGGAGCCTCTTTTTTCTTTACTTTCCTTCTCTCCTTTGCCTCCTGATTCTTCTTCATTCTCACTCTGTAAAGCCATTTCTAACAGGGGTTTAGTGTATGTAGTATACATTTTATTCAATTCCCTGTATTCTAAGAGCTTTTCAATCATGGGGTGTGCACCTTTTAATTCTTGTAGTACAGATTCTCTTGTAGAGCCTTTTTTCTTGTTAGGTAGGCTTAATTCATTAAAAAGTACGTCAGAGAGTTGTTTTGGAGAATTGATGTTAAATTCATGTCCTACGGTGTCATATATTTCTTGCGTTAGTTCTTTAATATTTCCTCCTAATTCCTCATTCATCTTTTCCAGATGCTCTATGTCTACCCCTATTCCCCTATCTTCCATTTTAAAGAGAACTTTGGTTATTGGCAGTTCTATCTTTCTTAAAACCCCTGTGAAATATTCTTTATCTATCTTTAATGCCTGCCTTACACTGTTTCTGGTGTATTCATAGAGTTCTATTTCATTTGCTTTTTTAATCTGAGTCTCTCTGATCTCTTCTACGGTATCTAAAACTTTCTTAAGGTCTTTGGGGGCTATTTTTTCGGGAAGTATTTTGGAAGAATAGTCAAAGGAGAGATCTTTTAGGGAATAGCCTCTTCTTTCGGAATTTATTAAGTGGGCAAACAGTCCGATATCATAAGATTTTTTAAAAGAGAGACCTTGAATTTGTGAAACGATGTTTTCTAGCCCGTAAAAAGTGGTTTCACACCCAATAAGGGGTGTGCAACGTGGTTTTTGTGTTAAAATATCCTCTTTAGCCCCTGAGTTATCCACACCTCTGGCCATACAGTAGTCCGTGTCCGTTAAAGATTCTTCCTTCTTAATATATAGCAATGTTAATTGGACCGCATCTTCAACCTTCTCTTTAAAAATCTCTTGAGTAGTCCATTGCACCTTGGAAGAGCTATTAAAAATGTCTAATTGACTCGTAGAGGTGGCTTCTTCATTTCCCCCTACTTCTTCAAGTTTAGGTATTAATGATTTAAAAGAATATTCTTTAAATATCTCTAATACTTTCTTTTTATCAAAATCCCTAAGTAAGCATTCTTGCAAATGAATACTTACACCTACTTCCTGCTCTATTTTAGCAAGTTTTCTACTAAGCTCTGCCTGCTCCACCCCTTCCATTAGGAGATTAGCTTGTCTTGTTTTAATATCCTTAAGGTTGTGATATATGGTGTCTAAATCCCCGTACTTTTCAAGAAGGTCTGTTGCTGTTTTCTTCCCTATACCCTTTATCCCAGGGATATTGTCCGAGGGATCCCCTGCCATCGCCTTAAAGTCTACTAGTTGCTCAGGGTATAATCCTAAATATTTGAATGCTTTTTCTCTGTCGTATGCCACTAAGTCTTTAAAGCTCCCCGAAGGTAAGCATACCTTCACATCCTCATTTACCAGTTGCAAAAGGTCTTTGTCTCCGCTTAATATGTAAAGTTCCATATTCTGGTTGCTCCATTTCTTTTCGGACACATATTTTGCTATTGTTCCAAGGATGTCGTCTGCTTCAAAGCCGTCTTTCTTAATGATGGGGATATTAAAAGCCTTAAGAACCTCCTCTACCAAGAGAAATTGATCTACAAGGGATTGATCTGTGGGTGGTCTAGTTGCTTTGTAATCTATATATTCTAGATGTCTGAAGGTTGGTTCATGGGTGTCAAAGGAGCACAGTACGTATTTAGGCTCAAACTGCTTAAGAGCAGAAAGAAGCATTACTGTAAAGCCGTACACTGCGTTAACTTGTATACCATCCTCTGTTTGCAAATGGGATGGGTATGCATGAAACGCCCTGTGTACTATGGCATTAGCGTCTATTGCAAGGAACCTGTCCTTGCCATTGTTAGATAAGGTCATACTTGAATTATACTAGAGAGTATTCTTAAAGAGAAATTCGCAACTCACTCTCCATACCCTCAACCTCACCTCTTTTTACAAAATGCAGTTGTAGGAAGAAATCTTTCGGATCTAATCCTCCAACATTTCTTGTTGACTTTGAAATATATTTTAAAGCTCTGTTATGAGATCTCTCAAGTTCCATTTGCTCTGTACTGTCTCCCTCAAATTTCCCGTCTCTATAATTTCAGCCAAAAGCCAGCGAAGGGGAATTCTCTATGGAATCAATCTTTCTCAAGCCAAAGGGCTTTCTAAGTGGTAAGCCTGCCTTGGAGGATTCCATTTCAAACTTTTCTGGCAAAAGCCCATCTCCCAAAAAGTGGAACTCTAAATTTAATGCAGGACAACTATGTTTTAAATCCATAAACATCCAACCTTCCTCGTCGGAAATAAATTCCTTCATAATTAGTTCTCTCCTAAAAACCTTTACTTGGGGACCTACTTCCATATTCTCAAAACTTGGTTGGGGACTACAAGCATAAAAAGCCATCCTGCTAGAATTTTCCTCCTCCCCTGTTAAAAACAACTGTCCACTTCCATTTAAATTGTGTACCTGAGTAGGGACAAAAGCATATCCACCCTCGCCTATTCTTAAATACCTTCTGACACCAGACCCAAGCGAAATGTTTTTTAGTACAGAAAAGTTATGAGAAACTCGCTCAGAATCTTCTTCCGAAGAAAACGGAACGAAGTATTCCTCGTTTAACAGGTGTTCTGGAGAACTTTGAAGTTTAGAACTCTCTAAAGCGACTTTAGACATAATTAATACTAATAAAAATTTAACGGGGCAATATACAAAATAATTCTATTACCTACACTCTCCGCTGTCAAACACTCCCTCGTAACGCTTTTATTAAGGCATCAATAACCTGTTTAAAAGATTACACTAAACTCCAATCTTCTTAGTCTTAGCTTGCTTATTTATTCTCAGAACCCTCCTCTTCAAACATCTTTTTAAATTCCTCTCCCGAAACAACCTCTTTCTCTAGAAGCAATTCTACCAGTTTCTCTACATACTCCTTATTCTCTTTTAGTATCTTAAG
>CAYQYH010000032.1:0-6658 GCA_964421735.1 uncultured Candidatus Saccharibacteria bacterium
TTAACAACCCAAGGAAAGTCAGGAAGTAACTCCTGCAGTTCTTGACTCGCAAGGAGCAGATCTCTCTCTGCTTCTCTTTGAACTCTTTCCTTTAAACCATTATTTGCTTGTTCAACCGTTATTGACTCATACCACAGATCATTAAATTTGGAATATATTCTCAAACCAGCACTTCCTTTAACCCAATATTCTCCATCTTTCATCTCGTCAGAGCCTACTTCCACAGAAAGTACATTCTGCCAACCTAACCCGGGAAGTATTTCTTTGTAATATTCGTATGCTTGTGACACTGTCTTATTTAAAGGTAACCGGTACGCAGAGTTCCCAGAACCAATGAAATTAGCAACAGAAGCATCCTCCATGTTATTTTCGAAAATAAAACGAGAACCTGGATAAGTTGGAAGATCCTCTATCCCTATAACATACTGTACTTCCTCACTATCATAATCCCCACCATTTCTCATGTTAAGAATAAATAGGGTAGAAAGATAGAGTAGGGAGATAAAGATTAGAGGAATAATTATGTAAAAAAGAAGTCGGGAGATATTGGATACAACTTTTTTTCTTTTTGAGAACTTTTTCCTAGGCATCTTTCTAGAAGATTTTTTAAAAAGAGAAAACTTCTTTCTTTTACTTTTACTCTTAACGGTTGAGGGGGACCCCTTCTGGGGCATATATATCTTACCTTTTAATTCAAGGAAATTTTTAGAGTTCTTATTTCTTTTTCGTTTTTTCCTTTTTAGTATGGGCATGTGTAATTATATCTTACAATATAATCTTTTTCTTTAACACTCACATGTAGTATAATTTCTTTGTACTGCGGGATCGTCTAATGGTAGGACACCGGCCTTTGAAGCCGTCGATCATGGTTCGAGTCCATGTCCCGCAACCACCCATGCACCTATCTTCGATATAGCTAATTATCTCGTTGTTATAAGGACTATATACGAAAGTTTAAGGGGATTTAATATACTATCGGTTTCTTAAAGAAAGTAACACCTCAGAAATCTTCTTAACTGCACTCTTCAAAATTTCATTTCCATCCGGCCTCCCTATTTCGTCTAATATGTCCTCTAATTCCTCATCATTAACAAGTATCTTATTCTCTTCTTTTAGGTCCCTTGATACCAAATTGAACTTCTCAAAATCAACATGTCTAGTCAATTCAATTATTTCACTGCTTGTAAGAATCAATATACCTCTTCTCATTGCTAGTACAATGTACACTTTAGTATACATGAGTGTCAAGAGGAGAATAGTGGGGAAGAAGTTAACCGTCTAAATACTTAACTTGATCTCTTTAATCTCATCCCTTAAATTAGCAGCCTTCTCAAATTGTAAATTATCTGCTGCTATCAACATATCTTTTTTTAAATCTTTAATCAGAAGTCTTTTCTGTTTCTCATCTAATTTCTCTATATCCATATCCACCTTCTCTTCCTCTTGAGTATCTACCAATCTATCCCTAATTTCTTTTTTAATGCTCTTAGGAGTAATGTTGTGCTTCTTGTTGTACTCTATCTGATACCCTCTCCTTCTCTCTGTTTCTTCTATGGCATACTTCATACTGTCTGTTACCTTGTCTGCATACATAATAACCCTTCCTTCCTCATGTCTAGCAGCTCTACCAATCGTTTGAACTAAACTAACTTTAGACCTAAGAAAACCCTCCTTGTCTGTATCCAGAATTATGACTAGAGAAACCTCTGGGAGATCTATTCCCTCTCTTAAAAGGTTGATTCCTACTAATACGTCATACTCTCCCAATCTTAAATCCCTTAATATGTCGACTCTCTCAACTGTATCAATGTCTGAGTGCAGATACTGCACCTTAATATCTAAATCTTTAAGAAAAGTTGTAAGATCTTCTGCCATACGTTTAGTTAATGTAGTCACTAAAACTCTTTGACCCTTTTTTACATTCTCATTAATTTCAGTAATAACATCATCTATCTGTCCCTCTGTCTTTCTTATATCTAGAATAGGATCCAGAAGCCCTGTAGGCCTTGTAAGAAGCTCCACAACTTTGCCATTGCTGTCTTTAATCTCCCATTCAGAAGGAGTTGCAGAAAAGTAAACAGTAGTTCCTTGTCTTTTTTGAAATTCTTTAAAGTTAAGAGGCCTATTATCCCTCGCAGTAGGTAATCTAAACCCGTGCTCGATCAAGTTGTCCTTTCTTGCTCTGTCTCCATTGTACATACCTCCAATTTGGGGGATTGTAATGTGTGACTCATCTATAAACACAAGAGAATCGTCAGGGAAATAGTCAAGGAGTGTATATGGAGGTTCTCCTGGTCTTCTACCGTCAAAATAGATGCTGTAGTTCTCCATACTCTTACAGTAACCAACCTGCTCCAACATTTCGATGTCATAGTTTGTTTTCTGCTGCAACCTATGTGCCTCCATATCTTTCCCAATGTTTTTTAAGAAATCTACTCTCTTTTTTAAATCCTTCTTAATATTTTTAACCGCATACTCTATAACATTCTTCGAATATATTAAAGACGTTGCAGGAAATATTAAAACCTCCTTTAACTCAGAGATTTTCTGTTTTGACAATGGATGTACTTTTGAAATATTTTCTACCTTGTTTCCCCACATCTCAATCCTCACAGAAAACTCTTCGTAGGGTGGATATATTTCAATAATGTCTCCTGCTATTCTAAAAACACCATTGGTAAAGTCCATACTATCTCTTGTATACCTCATTGAAACTAACTCAAGAGCCATCTTAGATATTTCTATCTCTTGACCAATGTAAAAAGACATACTCTTGTTTTCATAGTTTGTTGGATTTCCTATATTGTAAATACAAGATACAGAAGCTACCACCAGGGTATCCCTTCTGGTAATTGCAGAATTCATAGCTCCAAACCTAAGATTTTCAATTTCCTTGTTTACTTGAGATTCCTTCTCAATGTAAAGATCCTTAGCAGGTAAATATGCCTCGGGCTGGTAGTAATCATAGTAGGAAACAAAATACTTAACAGAATTATTTGGAAAAAACTCTTTAAATTCCTCATACAACTGTGCTGCTAAGGTCTTGTTGTGTGAGATGACCAAAGTGGGTCTGTTTAATTCGTTAACTATATTTGCCATAATAAAGGTCTTTCCGGAACCCGTTACTCCTAGTAATGTTTGTTTTTTATTTCCCTTCTTTATGCCCCCAACTATTTCTTCTACTACTTTTTTCTGATCAGAAGATTTTTTGTAAGGGAGATTTAATGTGAATTTATCCATAGTGTATTATAACAGGCCCGGTCTACTAGACCTATAAACTTTAAAAATCTCTTATTTTACTGCCAAATAGGTAAAAATAGTGGTGCAGACCTTGCTAAAGAGGTCTGCGGAAAAATTATCCTAGAGCAACAGGGAAAGAATCCTCTTAAGCATACTATAAGTCTCCTAGGACAGGCCTAAATAAAAGAGTTTGGATATGTTAGAATAATGGTGTGAAAAAGAAAAAACTAATAAAACTACCACAGGAAGTTGTAAACCAGATTGCTGCCGGGGAAGTGGTCGAGAGGCCTGCGTCTGTTGTTAAGGAGTTGGTAGACAACTCCATAGATGCGAATTCAACAAAAATTACTGTTCGTGTAAAAAACGGAGGGATAGATATGATAGAGGTCTCAGACAATGGTCATGGTATCTCCAAAGAAAACCTGCCACTTATCTTTGATGCTCATACTACCTCTAAAATTCAAAACATTGAAGATTTAAACACGCTAATAAGCATGGGTTTTAGAGGAGAAGCTCTCTCCACAATTACATCTGTAGCAAAAGTACATGTTGCATCTAAAGATATAAAGGAAACATTTGCTAACGTGATTACTTTTAATGAAGAGGGCAAGTCTAAGACAAAGAAAACAGCTAAAGAGGAGGGTACAACAGTAAGGGTGCAAAATCTCTTTTACAATATTCCAGCAAGAAGGAAATATCTTAAGACAGCACAGACAGAATATAGAAAGATCTATGAACTCTTAAATAATTACTACCTAATATATCCAAATATACATTTCATATTAGAGAAAAACGCAAAAGTTGTAGTAGACTTAAAGCCCGTAAGCAAGAGTAAAAAAGGTGAGGTTACCTCTGAAAGAGTAAAAGAAGTAATGAACAAAGAGGAAGGCAGTTTTCTTAAACTGTTCTACGATGGCTCGGGAATGAAAATTAGTGGGTATATTGCACATCCCTCTACCCACAAGAGTACGAGGGCAAAAAGCTACATATTTGTAAATAATAGACCGATTACAGACAAGGGAATTTACAGAGCAATCTATGAAGGATACTCCAGGTATTTACCAAGTGGTCAGAAAGTAGATTTTGCAATTAATATAAAGATGGATCCTAAATTTGTAGATGTTAATGTCCACCCTAGAAAAGAAGAGATTAGATTTGAAAATCCATATAGAATATATTCGGCAATTGAGGATGCTGTAAGACACACACTAAAAAGGGAGCTCTCTTTTGAAGATACTTCTTCTAACAAAAACTTTGCATCTATGAGAGAGAAGTTTAATAAAAGCTCAAGCAAACAAAGTTCAACTCAATCAAAGCAATATCAGCCTCACAATATATATAGGAAATCAAACTCGGTTAAGGACAGCCTGCTTTTCTCCAAAGAACTTCTTTCCTCACAGTCAGAGGATAAATACACAAGTACTCAAGAGGAACTTCCATGGGAGCAAGAAGACAAGGTTAGAGATATGTTTCAGATTTTTAATAAATATATAGTAATTGAATTTACAGACGATAAGCTTTGGCTAATAGACCAGCATGCTGCTGCAGAAAGAATTAATTTTGAAAAACTCTCCAAAGGCAAACAGGGCTTAGATTTACAAAACTTCCTAGTACCAGTAGAGATCCAGTTGAAAAAAGAAGAGGTACTTTTCTTAGAGGAAAACAAGAAGTTTTTTGAGGAGATGGGAATAATGTATGATATTAAGGAAAAGAAGATTATTCTGAGAACAGTTCCAACAGCATTCTCTCAATCAGATTTTGAGAAAATATTTGAAGAGATTTTTGCCCTGGAAGATAATTTAGAGAACCTAAAGAAGAATTTTAAGAAGTTACGAGATGACATATTAGCGACAATATCTTGTCATACTAGTATTCGAAGTGGACAAAACTTAGATCAGGAAATAATGTTTAATCTCTTTAAAGAGCTATCGGAGTGTGAAAACCCATACAGCTGTCCTCATGGAAGGCCTGCTGTATGGAAGCTTACACTTGCACAAATAGATAATAATTTTGAAAGGACATATTAACAATGAAAACAGGGAAATTGTACTTAATTCCAGTACCAATAAGTGAAGACCAAAAACTTTCTGAAGTAATTATGCAAGAAGATATTAATATAGTGAAAGATTTAGAATATTTTGTTACAGAAACTCCAAAAATCGCCAGAGCCTTCCTAAAAGATCTCCCCTTGGCTAGAAAAATACAAGATATTAAAATAGAACAATTAGATAAACGTACACAGGAGGACCAGTTACAAGATCTTTTGAATCCAATCATTAAAGGAGAAAATTTGGGGTTAATTTCAGACTCAGGAGCTCCTTCAATAGCAGATCCAGGTTACAGATTAGTAAGAATTGCACAATCTAGAGGAATCAAAATAATACCTTTAGTCGGACCTTCTTCCATCTTCCTAGCTTTAATGGCTTCTGGGTTAAACGGACAAAGCTTTGCTTTCTACGGATACCTACCCAAAGAGAAAGGCAGAAAGAGAAAAAAGATAAAGACTTTAGAGAGAATAGCTCAGAATATGAAACAGACACAAATTTTTATGGAAACTCCATATAAAAATCAACATATGTTAGATGACATCCTAGATGTTTGTGAAGACAATACATATCTTTGTATTGCACAAAATGTTATGGGTAAAGATGAGTACATAGTTACTAAGACAATTCAGGAATGGAAAAGAGAGCAGAAAATCTTGGAAAAAACTCCTTGTTTATTTTTAATTAATGTATAAAGTATGTCAGTATTTATTGGATCTATCCCGAATGCACAAGAAGATGATATAGCTCTGGCTAGAGATATACTAAAAGGTAGGGTCGATACGAGTAGTGCTATAAGAGATTTGAAAAAACGATTTGGAAAACAAGCATTTCTTTTTAACAAGGGAAGAGACTCTCTTTCCTTCTTTTTTAGTCTTTTAGGATTAGAAAAAGACGATGAGATTGTTACTCAAGCTTTTACATGTGTTGCTGTAGTTGCTCCTATCCTTTGGAATAATTGCAAACCTATCTATGTTGATATAGATCCTAACTCTTTTAATATGGATATTAATTTACTAAAGGAAAAAATTACTCATAAAACAAGAGTTGTAATTGTACAACATACTTTTGGCAATATAATGGATGTTAGAAAAGTAACAGAAATTGTTAAGGTAATAAATAGCCAAAGGAGTAGAGAGAGGAAAATATGTGTAATAGAGGACTGTGCTCATATTTTCTCCCCGGAGTTGTTAAAAGAGGATTTAAGTGAAAATGTTTCTATTAATAATAGCGAACAGATAGGAAAATATAGTGATGCTTATTTCTTTAGTTTCTCCCAAGATAAAACCATAAGTTGTACACAAGGAGCTATGATGAAAATTCTAAATTCTGAGATATTAAATATTGCAAAGGAAAAGTACAAAAGCATACCA
>CAYQYH010000033.1:0-6434 GCA_964421735.1 uncultured Candidatus Saccharibacteria bacterium
ATATATCCAGCCTTTCTTTTTCCAGTGAGATAGTGGCATACTAGCATCTACTTTAAAGTAATTTAGAGAGATATCTTTTTTCTTTGGGGAAAGTTTTGCATTTTTAAACCAATCACTTGAGAATTCATCTTTACAGTCTGTCATGTATTTACCTCCGAAAACACCCGATCTTAACATTTCTTTAGGTGTTAATTCTGGTTTAAACTTTGGGTCAAAGTTCTCCCCTGTTGGTTCTATTAGGTAGTATGTGTAATTTGTTTGCATTTTGTCATTTACTGTTACTTTCTTCATTAGTTGATTATATAGTACTGTAAAAAGGTGGAAGAAAAGGTCCCATAGTGTTATAATTACGAGTCTTGTTCTTTTACAAAAAAGGAGAAAACCCGCAATGGATGGAAGAATTATTTTGAAGGGAATTGATAGTGAAGGAAACAGAAATGCAATATTGGATTTTAAGTTCGATCTTGAGAGTCCTCTCAGTGAAGGTCTGATAAGTCGTTTTGAAGAGGCTTTTTACTGTGCATTTGGGGAAAACAATGTCTGTTTTGAATGTATGGCTGTCTATATCCCTCTTAGGGTAGGTTTTTATTGGGATTGTATTCAGGATTTAGTTAATCCACGAGAATTTTTCATCTCAAAGTGCGAATGCTTATCTAACTCAAATTAAATAGAACAAGACAAAATGGTAACGGATAATAGTTAGCTGTATAAGGTTTTACACCTTATCTGTATTATTCGTTACCTGAAGATTTTTTACACTATATAGCTACTCTCCTTCTTTTAGCTGTTTAAATAGCAGGAGGTGTTACACTCTCCTGATTTGTATAATTACTCTCTTTTTCTCCTTGTATAGGTTCTGTTAATTTTGCAAAAAGGTATGTTCCTATCCTTTCCCCTTCATGAAGTACAATATTGAAATTCCCTAGATTTTTTATTTCTAAAACAGAAACCTCTTGGTTAAAAGGTACACCATCTAAAACTAAGGCTGTAATGTGTACAGTTATTCCTGCTCTAGCGTATGTAGATCTCCCATCCAACATTGTTATTATATCCTTGTCTGTATTTATACTCTGTTTTGTTGCCCCTAGTACTAATTCGTTTGGTTTGAGAGTATAGGGTTGTTCTAAAAGATTGTGTCTGTCATATTGTAGTTGTACCGGATTATGTGTATCTACTGTCTGATTTGGTTTAGGTATTAGTAATTCATCTCCTAAGTTTATTGTTATCCCCTTTGTTTCTATATTTAGATCCCCTACTACCTTTATTTTCCCATCCCTAATATATTGCGCTATTGTTTTATTAGAAAGAAACATTTAAATTTGTTTACATATTAATATTTATATATTACAACATATTGTTTTTAATTCATATATTTTCTCTGTGAGGTTTATTTTCTTGAAAGAGGTGTGTGAATGTGAGAGGATTTAACAGAGGAATATATTTAAGTTGTTACTTTTAATTAATTATGGGATATGTAGATAATATTGAGGATAGAACTTTAGAGAATAATAATTTCAGAAAGGTTCTTTATACGGGGAAACATATGCAATTGGTTGTTATGACTCTTAAGCCAGGGGAAGATATTGGAGAAGAGGTACATGAGACGGTAGATCAGTTTTTTAGAATTGAAGAGGGAGAAGGAAAAGTAATTATTGATGGAGAAGAAAGTAAGGTTGAAGATGATATGGTTGTAATTGTTCCGGCTGGAGCGTTACATAATGTTATTAATACGTCTAAGGAGAAAGATCTAAAACTGTATACTATATACACACCCCCTAACCATCCAAAGAGAACCATACATGTTACCAGAGAGGAAGCGATGGAGTATGAGGAAGAGCATCATAATTAAGGATATGTATTACGTTTATGTTTTTGGACAACCTCTAGAGGAAATTGACCAATAGCGTCTGTTGTGTTAATGTTTTATTGTATTAAACTATTAAAATAATATTCTTATGAAGAAATTAATATATTTATTTCTAGCTCTAATCCTTTTAGGTGTAGGTGCATACTTTCTTTTTCTAAGAGATTCTGACAACTCTAATAATAACGGTGTAGATGTAGCAATAGAGCAAGGAGATAAGTTAAATTGGTCTGCTTATTTTCCTGAATCGGTTCCAGAGTATATTAATGGGGAAATAAGAGAAATGTCGGAAGTAGACTCTGAATTGTCTAGGTTTAAGGATGAGGTGGCAGTAATTATAGATGATACAAGTCATGAGGAATTTGATTCTTATGTAGAAGAATTAGTTGAAGATGGTTGGATGATTACTTACCAAACTCCAGAGCCTAAAGGTTTTTACAATGTTCAACTTTCTTTAAGGGAAAATAGGATAAGTGGTAGTCTTAATGATGAGGGGGTTTTAAGATTAAGTACGTATGTGGTAGAGGAATAGGTTTTTAATCTCTGAGGTAGTTAGACAAGAAAGATATATTCATATTAACAATTAGGAAGTTACTGAGTAGTTTCCAGTTGAATAATGGTAGATACCACCAGAAGAATAAGAACAGGAAGAGCTGAAAAAAGGGTTTTGCTCCTACGTTTGTTTGAAGTTAAACGCAACAGTATGCAATCATTACTCATATATGCTATAATTAGCAATAGTTATGGCAAGATCTAAGTTATCTTAAAATAATATCTTAGAAATTACATAACTATTTATTTTATTTATACAGTAATACCATGCAAAAAGGTACAGTAAAAACAGTTACTGACAGAGGTTTTGGTTTTATCAGCCAAGAGGGTTCTGACAAAGACATTTTCTTTCATGAAAATTCTTTAGAAGGAGACTTAGCTGAGAGAAAACTTCAGGTTGGTGACGAAGTATCCTTTGAGGTCGAAGAGACACAAAAAGGACTTAATGCTATTAACATCAGTTTGTTAGAGGAGTAATTCTTTAAAATCGTGTTACAAAGTGAAGAGGAGGTACTTGTATCTTCTCTTTTTTGTTTCTATTGAGAAATTTATAATAAGTATTTAGGTTATAGGAAAGGGATTTGTAAGTCTTTTTAGGGGTATAGAAAAGCAAAAAAAGAAGCACTTACTAATTAAATAGTTGAAACTGGTTAGGTTTCTGCTTCCTCTTTCTATCAATCACCACCGTAGCAATTGAGTGAATACATATTAGCATTCTATTGTAGATATGTCAACTCTATTTTTCTTATTCTTTAATAGGAGTAAAGTGTTTACTGTTCAAGGATATTGTATTTAAGCTTCGTTCTTAAAATCTTAAGTACTTTGTTATCAATATCAATGTTTTCATTCTTAACCTCTTCTAGAATATATAGGTATACGTCTTTTTGTATTGTTGGATATTTATTACTGTATTTACTGTATATTAAAATGTCATTTCCTGCTAATAGAGCCTGTTTTGCGATCTCTGTATACTCCCCTATATTATCCAATGCTACCATTTCCATATCATCAGAGATTATTAGACCTTCATATCCTAGATCTTTCACTAAACGGTTAGTTATAATCTCAGGAGATATGGTAGAGGGGTTATTGTCAATATTAGGGTATTTAATATGTCCTACCATTAGTGCATCTACAAGAGTTTGTTTTAGTGTCTTACTAAAGGGTTCTATGTATATATCCCACTGACTAGTATTGATATCTACAACTGGAAGAGAATTGTGCGAATCTGAAGAGGTATTACTATGTCCAGGGTAGTGTTTTGGTACAGATATAATGCCTGAGTCAGTGTATCCTTCTATTGTAGAAATACTTTTTTCTATTACCTCTTCTTTACTTCCCCTGTATACTCTATTGTATATAAAGGAATTGTCTTCTGTAATGTATTCCACTACTGGAGCAAAGTTCATATTTATACCTAAATCTTTAAGTACCTCTCCCCTACTCTTTGCTATTTCGTAACTTTCTTCTTTTGTATTTATTTGAGATTGTGCTTTAGTTAATCTGTCATCCCATGTAATTCTGGAGACTGTTCCACCTTCTTGGTCGATTGATATAAAAAGGGGAATCTTATTAGTTGTTTGTATATCTGCTACAAGGTCTTTTAGCTGTTGTTCATCTGTTATGTTCTTACCTAAAAGTAGCACTCCTCCTGTTTTGTAATTTTGAAGAAACTTTCTTTTTTCTTGACTTAAGGTAGTACCATCAAAACCAAAGATAAAGAGTTGTCCTACCTTTTCTTCTGCACTCATAGTATTTAATAATTCTCTTAATCTTTCTTCTTCAGGTGAGAGAATCTCTTCCTGAATTATTGAGGTTGGAGGAGGTTTGGGAGTGGAGATAGTTTTTTCTAGATAGTTGCTTCTTTCAACATTGCTTATTCTAAAAAGAGAAAGGAAGATAGAAAGAAAAATTGGTGAGATTATTGATAATAGGTATTTCATAGTTAAGTATATCTTATATATAACTGAGTAGGTAGGACCTTGAAATTGTTTATAGTGATTATTTTAGAATATATTCTCTAGTGTATTTGAGATTGAATTTCAAAAGGTTGTCAATTTTTTCCTCTAAGTCTTTAATACTTCCATTATTCTCTATCACTGTATCTGCGAGATTAATGCATTTTCGCAGATTTTGTTTATTAACATCATTGCAGTCCATTTCCCTGTTTTCTTCCTCTATGAATTTTTCAAAGGAAATATTGTCTGTTACAGAATTTCTTTTTAATGATCTCTCATATCTTACTTCTAAAGGAGCGTCAGTGGCTAAGAGGAAAAAATCAGGTTTATCTCTTAAGGATAAAACTTCCCCTACTGTTCTAATACTTTCTATGATTGTATTTGGGTAATTTAAAGCTTCTTTGTATAGTTCTTTAACTATATAATCTGAACCATATTGAGATCTTAGTTTGTTAGCTAGCTGTACCATATTGTTTCTGTTTATCTCCTTCTTTTGTTTCTTAAGTCTTTTGACAAGATAATTCCTAACAGAGAGGTGTTTAAAACTATATTTCTCTTCCAGATACTTAGAGATTGTTCCTTTTCCGGAGGCCATTGTTCCTGTTATTCCTATTATCATCGTCTATAAAGAGGACTCTTGTCTCTTCTGTGAAGTTTTTGGAGGTACCTTTGGTTCTTGGTTTTTTCCTACCCTTTTTCTTTTCCCAAGAACCATTGCTAAGAGTGCCATTCGTACATATTGTCCATTCTCTGATTGTCGGAAATAAGTTGCTCGAGGATCTTTGTCAACATCAAGATCAATTTCCCATACGCGTGGTAGAGGATGCATTAATGCCATTTTATCTTTTGCTAATTTCATTGTCTCCGCTGTTATACAATAACCACCTTTAAGTTCTTCGTATTGCGTAGGATCCTCAAAGCGTTCTTTTTGCACCCGAGTTACATATAACACATCCGTATCTGGTAAGATCTCTTCTAACTTTTCCCATGTTGTTTGTATAGTGCCACTTTCTTTAATTTCAGATTGAAGTTCTGATGGTATTTCAAGAACCTTTGGAGAGACATAATTAAGGTTGATGTTATCGTAGAGAGTTAATAACCGTGCAAGAGAGTGTATGGTACGTCCATGTTTGAGATCCCCCATCATTGTAACTGTTAGGTTATCTGTTCTTCCTAACTCTCGTTTTATGGTATAGAGGTCCAGTAAAGCCTGGGTTGGGTGTTCCCCTACTCCATCACCTGCGTTGATGATTGGTTTTCTTGCGTATTTGGCAGCTAGTGCTGAAGAACCAACTTCTGGGTGGCGTAAGACTATGACATCAGCATATCCTTCTAAAGTACGAATGGTATCTGGTAGAGACTCACCTTTGGTTACGGATGAAAAGCTAACATTATTAATTGAGATAACACTTCCCCCTAATCTTTCCATGGCGGAAGTAAATGAAGATGATGTGCGGGTGGAGGGTTCGTAGAAGAGATTTGCTAAAACTTTCCCCTTTAGAAAGTCACAAAAGCTGTGCTCCTGGACTGTAGTGTACATTTCATTTGTAATATTAAAGGTATGTTCAATATTTTCACGGTTAAAGTCTTCTACAGAGAGGATGTCTTTATCTTTAAATGGAAAATCTTGGCTTTCAGTGGAGAATGGATTGGGTTGTTTTTCTGTCATCTTGTAGTTTTATTTCTTAAAGCCTTGAAAAGAATAATATATCTTTAGAGTTTTGTCAATATTGAATTTCAGGAAAGGAGGATAAATAAAAGACCAGTTCTTTTCTTTAAATGCTTCTTACACACCTAACAGATCTATTAAAACTTTTTTGGTATCCATATTCATCACCTCTGGTAAGAAAGCTCTTAATCCATGCAGAACCCTCGGTAGACTCACTAGAACTCCAACATTCACTTTCTCCAAAATCTCCTTGTCCATTCTTATGTACATTCTCATAAATATAATCTAACTCATTTATACTAGGTAAGTACCAATCTGAGTGTCCATTAAGTTCTAAGTCATTTTATATAGATAAACGAATCTTTACAAGGATATCCTGAATGGTTTGCTT
>CAYQYH010000034.1:0-4131 GCA_964421735.1 uncultured Candidatus Saccharibacteria bacterium
GGGCTTATCTTCCTTGATATCTAAAGGAGATTTCCCTTTGTCTCTGTCTTCTGGTTCTAGTCCTTTTTGCTTTTTCTCTTGCTTCTTTGATTTCTTAACAGGAGCTTTCTTCTTGTCCAAACCTAAAAGAAAAACCCTAGACATTTCTGCATTATCTCCATCCCGAAAACCTACCCTTACAAAACCTATACCAGCAGCATCCTTCTTAAGATAATCCTCATATTTACCCACTAATTTTCTATTCCCAAACAGCACATTTAATTTTTCTCTAAAAAGCTTATCTCCTTTTTTATTCTTCCCTATCTCAATTAAAGACGTAGCTTCTTGCTTTAGAGCTTTAGCCCTAGCTGTCGTTGTCACAACATAGTTATGATCAAACAAAGATCTTAAGAGATTTCTCATTAAAGACTCCCTGTGTGTTTTTGTCCTTCCTAGTTTTTTCTTTTTAATTCTTTTACGCATATTTGACTTTCTTAAACACCTTTAATATTAATTCCATACTCAGATAGCAGTTCTAATACTTCGTTTAATGATTTGTTGCCAAATCCGG
This sequence comes from uncultured Candidatus Saccharibacteria bacterium, assembly GCA_964421735.1. Classification (GTDB taxonomy): domain Bacteria; phylum Patescibacteriota; class Dojkabacteria; order SC72; family SC72; genus UBA2177. The sequence goes on from CAYQYH010000034.1 coordinate 551, forward strand.
AAAGATTAAGAAGCTCTGTTGCTGTAGTGTCTCTAAGGTCACCTACTGTCTTGAAATCTCCGGAGAGAAGTGCTGTTTTTGACCTCTTTGATATTGGCAATTCCTCTATCTTCCAGCCACCGATCTCATCATCTTCTTCTTTTACTTCCTCCTCAACTTCTTCTATCTTGTTTACTTCCTCTGCCAATTCTGTAACTTCCTTCTCAGACATACCCATAGCAATCATGACTTTTCCTGCAAATTCCTGAAGAATCTTAGAGGATTCTATCAAGGCATCTTTAGGAGATATACTTCCGTCTGTGAATACTCCTAAAAGAACAGCGTCTAGGTCCGTCTCTTGACCCTTACGAGCCTTCTCCACACTTAGGCTTACTCTTTCGATTGGGGTAAAATCACAGTCCATAGGAATTAATCCTACTTGCTCTCTCTCACTCTCTTCCACCCTCCTGTAGCCAACTCCTGATTCTACAACTATCTTCATACTAATTTCCGAAGAAGAATCTGTTAAGTCAACAATTACATGATCTTTATTTACTATTTCTAAATCTCCTACTATTTCAATATCTCCTGCCGTTAAAGTTTTTTTACCTTTTCCTTCTAACTTGCACTCAAGTATCTCATCTACTTCTGTTTTAAACTTAACTTCTTTTAAGTTAAGAATTATATCGACAACTGTCTCTTTAACCCCATCCAAAGTTGAGTATTCATGATCTACACCCTTAATTTGGACTGCAGTAACTCCTGTACCTTTAAGACTGGAGTAAAGAATTCTTCTGAGGGCATTTCCTAATGTGTGTCCGTAACCTCTTGGTAAAGGAGAGACTTCGAATAGTCCGTAATTATCCTTCTCTTCTTTTATCGTGACTTTTATATCTTTAAATGCTTCCATTTATATGTTGATTAAAATTATTTATCTAGAGTAGAACTCAATTATTAAGTTCTCCTTGATTCCCTCATCAATATCATCTCTAATTGGAGGTCTAGAGATTTTACAACTAGCTGCTTTTGTTTCTATCCAATCTGGAGTTTCAAAGAACCTCTCCGCTGGAGCTAGCTTTGCTTTCGTTAAATTAACTGTGTCATTTTCTTTCAATTCTAAAGAGGGAATTGTCACTTTCTCGTCATTGACCTTAACATGTCCATGGGTAACAAATTGTCTCGCAGCTGCTCTCGAAGGAGCCAAACCTGCTAGATATACTACATTGTCCAATCTTAACTCAATTAATCTTAATAGTTCTAAACCTTTATCTGAGTCATACAACTTTGCCCTTCTGTCAGCTTCTTTAAAAGCGTTTTTCATCTTTCTCTCTCTTAATCCATATATTCTCTTTACCTTCTGTTTTTCTCTCAATTGAATTCCATACTGTGACAACCTTGTTCTTCTCTTGTTTCCATGATCACCAGGAGGAAAAGGCTTTCTTGCCAAACCGTGTTTGTCAGAAAAAGATCTAGCTCCTTTAAGATGTAAATTTACACCTTCTCTTCTGCTAAGTTTTGCTTTTGGTCCTGTGTATCTTCCCATATTATGCTCTTATTGTTTATATTTCTATATTAATTATTTTCGCGGAGCTTTCCTAGGTCTGCAACCGTTATGTGGAATTGGAGTCCTATCTGCCAACATAGTAATTTTCAAGCCTGCAGAGTCCAAACCCTTAACAGCAGCATTTCTCCCAGATCCTGGCCCCTTAACAAAAACCTTCACTTCTTTTAATCCGTACTTCTTCATAACTCTCTCTGCTACTTCTACAGCAGCTTTTGTTGCTGCAAATGCTGTACTTCTTCTAGCACCTTTGAATCCAACCCTAGCTGGACTCCCTTGTCCTAAAACATTACCATCTGTGTCAGTTAAGCTAATTATTGTATTATTAAATGTTGACTGTATTGTAACAACACCGGAACTAACAATTTTTTTCGCTTTCTTCTTTGTTTTTGTTTTATTTTTCTTTTTTGGCATTTTTTCTATGTCTTTTCTATTTTACGTTTTAACCCTCCTACAGGCATACTCTTACCTTTTCTTGTTCTTGCATTACGCCTTGTTCTCTGACCCCTAACAGGAAGACCTAATTTATGTCTTATTCCTCTATAACTTCTGATATCCTTCAATCTCTTAATATCTCTAAAAATCCCTTGTCTTAATTCACCCTCGACACGATAATTCTCTTCTATATATTTCCTAACTACATCCAATTCCGCTTCCGACATATTCTCAACTAGTGTGTTTTTATCAAGCTTAGTAGCCTCACATAATTGCTTTGCATTACTTTCTCCAACACCATAGATATCCATCAGGGACACCCACAACTTCTTATTATTTGGTATTTCTACTCCTGCTACTCTTGCCATTGAATGTTAAAAACAAATTAATTAAATATATTATCCTTGTCTCTGTTTATGTTTAGGATCCTTTTTACAGTATACATAAACTCTTCTCTTACGTTTAACCAGATAACAATCTGGGCATCTTTTTTTTACTGATGATTTAACTTTCATAATATTTAGTCCATATATCTATATGTTATTCTACCCATCTCTTTATCATACGGTGTCATCTCAATTCTGACTTTATCCCCTTCTATTATCCTTATATAATGCATTCTCATCTTACCTGACAAATACCCTGTAACTTCATGTTTCTTACCTTCTCCCTCACCATCCCCATCAACTTCAATTTCAACTATAAATCGAGTATTTGGTAAACACTCTTTGACTATCCCATCAAATTCAAATACTTTTTTACTTTCTTTCATAAAATTTTCTATCCTTCTGAATGTAAATAGAACCTTCAGAATTATATCAAAAGAACACCTTTAATTCAACAAAAATCAGTTAACTATCGGTATTTTTTAGATACGATGAAGAAACAGAGAAAGAATAACAAAAAAAACAAAGGTTTACAAGCCTAAAACCTTAATTACCTCTTGATGTATCTCCTCTATCCCGGGTCTTGCATCTATCTCCACTAAAACCCCTCTATTGCGGTATTCTTTCAGAATAGGTTCAATAGTTCTATTATATTCAGCGAGTAACTTTCTTGTTGCCTCAGGCGAGTCATCTTCTCTCTGGGTAAGTTTTTCCCCACATTTATCACAAAACCCCTTTCTTTTCTCAGGTTTGTACTTTTCATGATAAGTATTTCCACAGTTCCCACACGTCCACCGAAGTGATCTTCTCTCAATTGCTGTCTTCTCATCCAAAACGAAATGAACAAAGGAATCGAGATCCCTTTCCTTTTGCTTAAGAAGATCGTCAAAAAGAGGAATTTGTCCAACATCCCTTACTACAGAAACAAAAGCCCAATCTCTCTTTGGATTAAATTTCTCCAACCATTTAGCAAACATTTTATAGGTCAAATCATTCGGAACAAACTTACCTTTTGAATAGTACTTATGAGCTTTTATAGCATCCTCACCTCCTTGAGAGTACATTTTTCTAAACATCTCACCAGTCCCAATCTTTTCGAAACCATACCTCTCAACAAGAAGATCTACCTGCGTATCCTTACCACTTCCAGAAGGACCATGAAAAAGAATCGTCATCTTTTATACCTGTAAACTAAGTTTATCTGGAAACATTGTAGCATA
>CAYQYH010000035.1:0-3754 GCA_964421735.1 uncultured Candidatus Saccharibacteria bacterium
ATATACATTGGTTATACATAATAGCATACGCACCCGGAGGGATTCGAACCCCCAACCCTCGGTTCCGAAGACCGATGCTCTATCCAGTTGAGCCACGGGGGCACAAAAATAATTATACTAGTAACAGGCCCGACTTACTAGGCCCATAGGCATTGGAATAAAAGAAAAAGGTTTTTCTAAAGAGGAAAACTAAAGAACAGGCCTTTAGGAGAAGGTCTGCCCAACGATTTTTGCTATTCTACCAGCAAAAATACCAAACCTGAAACGCTATGGGATTTGTAGGACTGACCTCTACGTACCTGGCCGGAGTTGAACCGACAACCTTTGGTTCCGCAAACCAATGCTCTATCCAGTTGAGCTACAGGTACATGTGTAATACAGATGTCTTAAAATCTATTTACTACAACGATTTTATCACAAATCATCAAATTTAATAACTATATTCCCTTCTTTGTGTGTTACTAAATATTGAACACCAAGGTTTTGAAATTTTTCAAGAGTTTCATAGTGTGGATGTCCAAATTTATTGCCTTCACCACAGGAACAAATTACCAATTGTGGATTTGTAACATTGAGAAACATTTCGGAAGTCGCAGTTTTGGAACAGTGGTGTCCAGCTTTAAGGATGTAAATATTTTCTAAGTTGTGGGACTCAAGCAGTTGTTTTTCTACTTCATGTTCAATGTCTCCCATAAGTAATGTCCTATAATCCCTCACTTCTACTAATATTACTACAGATTCGTTATTTATATTCCTATTCTGGCCTTTTTTCTCTTTAGGAGGATATATTACAGTACCTAACATATCCCGATATTGGAAAGTATCCCCTTCTTTAACATTCACTATAATATCCTCATATTCTTCTAAAAGATAATGGTATGCTCTATTCTCATACTCTATCCTATTTAGAAACACCTTTTCCACAGTAAATTCATCTAATACATTCATCAAGCCGCGGATATGATCATCGTGTGGATGTGTTAACACAACTATTTCAATTATTTTATCACCTGTAGGCATTTTCTTTGCTAGATGATAGATTATGGCATCATCTGGTCCTCCGTCTACTAAAACTTGGAAGTTGTCCTGCTGAATGAGAATAGCATCTCCCTGGCCCACATCAAAGAATATGACCTCAGAACTGCTGGTTTGTTCTCCTGAGAGAACAAACACATATATTGCAAGGAGAAAAAATAGTATGTTAACAATATTGTTAAAGAAAAATTTCTTAGTTGTTTTTAAGATAGTAGTTATATTTCTCATTCTCTATGGGATAAAAATATATTACAAGTAGAAATATAACAAAAAAAATACAAATTGAAACAAAAGTACTTACAGAGGAAGATAATTCCCAATAACCCACCCCTAGTCCCCCTACAAGGTTAACTACATATTCAAAAAATTTAAGTTGTAAATCTACAACAGTAAAAAAGAACTGGGATAAACCCTCATGTATCTTATAGAACGCCAGAGAGAATACACCCCATAACATTGTCCCCTCCACTACTGGAAGGACAATGGCATTAACAGGAAGTGACCACAGGGAAAAGGTTTTGAAGTTTAAAATAGAAACCGGGAGTGTAGATATAGTACAACTTAGAGTTGGCAGGATGTAGTCATCTAGAAATCCCAAGGTTAGGTCTGGAGACTCCTTCTTTTTAGTTAATCTTTTAATAACACTCTCCTTAAACTCTTCCAATATAGGCAAAAGATAGGTTAAACCTAGTATCGCAGAAACAGAGAGTGCAAAACCGACATCCAAGATAATTAAGGGATCAAGGAAAACAAAGATTAGACAAACTAGAGGGGTTGTTATATGTACTACACTCTCTCTACCGAAGAAAACCGCAATTAAAGAGAGGGAGGACATAATACAAGCCCTAATTATGGAGCTAGAGAGACCAGATAATAGTGCAAAACACCAAATAACACCAAAAGAAATGATAATCTTAATCTTTTTAGGCAAGAAGAAGAATAACTTATTAACAGCAAGAACAAGTATAGTTATGTTGTAACCTGATGCTGCCGTTATATGGCTTACTCCGGTTATTCTAGTCCTTTCTTCAAAATCCTTCTCTAGCCTTCTATCCTGACCAAAAAGAATACCTGCAAGCAGCGAAGAGGAATGTTCATGTAGAGAATTATCTATTTTTTCTATCAAATTATTTTTCAAATCGATCAAAAAATTTCTAATAGCACTTCCTCCTCTTTTTTCATCGATTGGGAGACAGTCATAGGTTGGGTCTTCAAGTATGTAAAACACCCTCTGGTTTCGGAGATACTGTTTGTAGTCAAAGTCATCAAAGTTTTCAGGTTGCACGAGAGTCCCGCTGAATTGACAGATCTGCCCTATACTAAAATTTTCGTAATTATCTACCCTAGCAAGTATGAAACCATGGTTTTTATCCAGAATTTGATCACTTACAGAGATGTCCTGTAGTTGTTTTAATTTTACATGCTGGTTTTTATACTTTTTATCCGCTTCTTCCGTTATGTACCCTTCAAAGAATACGTATTCGTCTGTGAAACTAACCATATTCACTTCAATTACTCTTTCTTTCTCTAAGATTAGAAGTGTTCTGACCGTCACGAGTATCACTATACTACAAACAAATATTCCCAATCCAAAAAAGTGTACATATTTGTGAACCGTATTTTCAGAAGAGTTTAACCCATCCCCTTCCTTCTTTATGTTTCTCAAAAGGAGGAAACCTAGTAAAAAGAACAGAAAAAGAGAGAAAGAGACTAAAACTAACCCCATAGTTCCCTCTTTAGATATGTTTCTTAGAACTTTGAATAAAAGGAAAGTAAAAAGTATGTACAAGATAGAAAAGAGAAGTATTTTGTAGTCAAAAATATACTTAAACAAACCTCTTACTCTTTTAAGGTATGTTAAACATATACCCTTAAGGGCATGCAACACCCTAAACACAAGCAATATCTTTGAATTTTTCCAATGTTGCTTCCCCTATACCGCTAACATTTAACAAATCTTCAACTTTTGTGTATGGTCTCCCTTGTATAATTCTTTCTGCAGTAGCGTCTCCTACTCCATTAAGAGTTGTGAGCTCCTCTTTGGTAGCAGTATTTATGTTCACACATTCAGTATCATCATTATTCGTTGTATCATCACTATCAGGGGGTGTAGTAGTGGTTGAATCTTGATCAATGTATGGTTCTTGATCGACATATGGTTCTACAGTAGGTAAATATATAACTGGTTCCTCATAAGTCGCCTCCACCTTCTTACCTTCATCTAGTAACGGCTTTAATTCACAATGTAATTCCTCTTCAAAAGGAAAATACAACTTTTGGTTGTTTACTAAGGGTTGAGCTAAATTAATTTTTCGGTAAATAAACTTGGTAGCCGCATCCTTACTAAATCCACCAGCCTTGTTTACTGCATCAATAATTAAAGAGTCGCTTTCCAAGCAATACACCCCTGAATTTCTCAAAGCCCCACTTACATCAATATACATGGTACAACCCTCCTGCTGGCTTACAGTTTTACCTTTAACCTCTTCTTGTTTCTCTTCCTTTTTCTCTTTTTCGCCAACCTCCTCCTCTTGCACCACTATCTCTAATTCCGTTTGTGTATCATCTTCCACTTCTGTCGAGGAACATAATACATAATGATCAAAGAAAACTCCGAGAAAAAAGGAGATTACAAACGTAATACTGTAATAAATTATTTGTTTCTTAGTATCAGCCATTAACAAGAATATACACTACTATTATTAAATCTAGATTAAAT
>CAYQYH010000036.1:0-10314 GCA_964421735.1 uncultured Candidatus Saccharibacteria bacterium
ATACAGCAATTTTAACATCCTCACTACCCTTAGAATGGGGTAGAGTAATACTTCCTTTTATAGATTTAGGGTCAGTATTCTTAGGTACTTTAATATCTATGTGTAGCTCTAATGAACCAACGAATTTGGAATATGATAGCTCTTTTACCTTTTTGACGGCATCTTCTAAAGAGTACTGTTTAGATCTATCTAAATCTTTTGTAACTTTCTTGTATTTTTTACCTCTTTTCATAATATTTGTAGTTATATATCAATTAAACTTCTACACCAACACCCATCTGTTTAGCAGTTCCGGCTATTATTTTAACGGCCTTGTCAAAATCAGAGGTGTTTAGGTCAGGCATCTTAATCTCTATTATCCTTTTAAGTTGGTCTTTTGAAAGTGTACCAACTTTTTCAACATTGGGTTTGCCGGAACCTCTTTTAATTTTTAATTCCCTTCTTATTAACTCTGAAGTGGGGGGAGTTTTTAAGATGAAGTCAAAGGACCTGTCTTTGTAAATAGTTAATACAACTGGTGTTAATATACCATTGTCCTCTTTTGTCTTCTCATTGAATTGAGCACAAAAATCTTGTGTGTTAATCCCATAAGGGGCTAGAGTAGGACCAATTGGAGGTGCCATAGTTGCTCTCCCTGCTGGTATTGTAATTTTTATAACTTTATTTATTTCCTTTGCCATAATAATAGTTCCAAATAATTAAATAACTTATAGTTTTTCAACCTGAGAGAAATCCAACTCCACTGGTGCTTCCCTACCAAGGAATGAGATGAGGACTTTTATCTTACCCTTAGTGGTATCTATTTCTTCTACACTTCCAATAAAATCGGCAAACGCACCCTCTGTAATTTTAATAGCTTCTCCAACAGTAAACGATGTTTTAAAGGAAGGTTGTTCTACTTCCATGAACTTTGTAATAGCTTCAACCTCTGATTCTGCCAAAGGCTTTGGGTGCTTATCCGTTTTAACAAAACCTCTAACACCATCAGTATTTGTCACAATATCCCAGGTAGTGTTGTCCAGTTCCATCTTAATTAGTATGTAACCAGGGAATATCTTTTCTTCTTTAACATCTTGTTTTCCTTTCTTAACAGTAATCTTTTTCTGTACAGGTATTAAAATTTCTTCAATCTTATCCTCTGTACCAGTAGCCTCTGCTCTCTGCTTTAATTCCTTTTGAATACTATTCTCATACCCATTTCGAATGTTTAATACATACCACTTAGCATTGGGGTTTTTCTTCTTTTTGGAAGATTTCTTTTTAGTACTCTTCTTTATCTTCGTAGTCTTCTTAGCACTTTCCTTAGTACTTTTTTTTGTTTTAGTACTACCCTTGGTACTCTTTTTAGTGTCTTTCTTAGTACTTTTTTTCTTTTTTTCTTCTGCCATAATTTTTTAATTAAAGATTAAGGAACCAGTCTCTGATGTTGAAAAATATTAAATCTAGACCAACCATTACGAGGGCTATTATACCACAGAGAATAAGAGTGTATAAGGTTAATTGAAGAACCTCTTTTTTTGAGGGCCATTTACTCTTTTTTAATTCTAACCAAATATTTTTTAATCTCATTATATTTCTTTTTAATAATTATACACTGGCAGGCCCACTCCGACTCGAACGAAGAACTACGGTTTTGGAGACCGTTGTTTTACCAATTGAAACTATGGGCCCCTAACTTAATTAAAGAGCTACTGTTTTACCTTGGTCTCCTTATGTAGTGTATGTTTTTGGCATACAGGACAGTATTTCTTCTTCTCTATCTTATCTGTTAAAGTTTTACTTTTAAATGCGGTATAATTCTTCATGTTACAGATTGTACATTTAAAAGCGATTATATTTCTTTTTGCTTTTGCCATTATATTTTACGGGTCAAATTAAGAATATGGGAAAACACTCCGTATTATATTGGAAATAAGGGGGGAGGTCAAACGGTTTTTGTTAATCTTTTGATGTTCTCTTAAATTTTATTCTGGAGCTGGATCTGAGAGTCGAACTCAGGGCCTCATTCTTACCATGAATGTGCTCTAACCAACTGAGCTAATCCAGCGCGACGTTAACACTATAAGCTAGCGGCATGCAGAGGACTGGATTCGAACCAGTGTATCCCGAAGGAGTCGGTTTTACAGACCGATGCATTTGACCGCTCTGCCACCTCTGCATATTCCTCTAAGCCGAAGAAGAGATTTGAACTCTTGACCTACTGTTTACAAAACAGTTGCTCTGACCAACTGAGCTACTTCGGCATTTGCAGTTGCAAGTTTAATATATGTAGGGGATATAGTCAATATAACAAAAGGAAAGCGCCCTAGAGGGTATGGAGTCATAGAGCTCTGAACATTAAGTGGGTTCCCGCAACCTGCTCCCACGGGACCAGGTAATATTTGCTGGTTGGGATCCCTAAGTTGTTTGTATGGAGCTATGAAACCACAGTATTCCATCTAGAGCACTACCATTCTACCTTGAAGGAAGGTTGAAATACAAATATATTTTGGCCTATAAGGCCTATTCTAGAGGAACCCTAGGAAAACAAGGGTTTTTGTTATAGTCGCTGATATATATATACCTGCAAGAGATCCAGAATTTGTTATAGGTACTATTAGTATTATCAATAGTATTATTGATAATTTTTCCAATTTCTCCCAGTAATAGCGGATTTTTTTAGGTAATATAGCTCTTACTATCTTATGGCCATCCAAAGGAGGAACAGGTAGGAGATTAAAAAAGGCTAAGGCGAGATTAATGATGGTAAAAGTTAGGAGAAAAGAACCAAGAATGGAAGTTAGGTTAGGATTGAAGATATAGTTAATGAGGGCTAGGAGGGAGGCAACTAAAATGTTTGAAACAGGACCTGCGAGAGCAGTTATTGCTGTCCCGAGTTCTCTTTTCTCAAAATTATATTCATTGATGGGTACAGGTTTACTCCAACCAAACCTAAATAAGACCATACAGAGTGCTCCTAGTGGATCAATATGGGGGAGAGGGTTTAAGGTTAATCTCCCAGCAGCTTTTGCTGTAGGATCGCCCATCCTGAAAGCAGCAAGTCCATGAGCGTACTCGTGTATGGTTGATGCTATTAGGATTGACGGTATAGCAAAAAGAATCCAATGCAATGTGTCTGTTAAAAACATAGTCGATTATATAGTAAATAGGGCTGTCCTACTAGACCTATAATCATGTGGAGTGATAAGAAAGCCCTCTTTGAAGGGGAAAGTAAAGGAGCAGACCTTGTGGGATTGTTTCTCTCTAAAATAGCGAGACTTTGAGTTTTTCCGTGATTAGTTTCTTCTCAAAAGAAACTAATAAAAGTTCAGACGTCCAGAACCATTTATAATCATTACTTTCTCTACAGAGACCTGCCTTTACAGGATTATTAGCTAGATATTTAGCAATTCTTATTACGTCTTTTTCTTGAGGGAGATATTTGCTTTTATAGCGACTTTCAAAGAGATGGCCTTTCTGTTGGTATTTTTTATTAAAATATATTGCATAAGAGGTCATGAGTCGGTGCATTAATTTGACAAGATCATTTGTCTCAGAGCCAGTTTTCAGAAGTAGGTGGTAATGGTTGGGCATTAAGCAATACGATGCAAGGGATATTGGTTTGTAGATAGTTAAATACTTGGATAATAGCCGTAAGAAGACATCGTAGTCTTTTGGGCTATGGTAGATCTTCTTTTTATGGTTTCCTCGATTGTAAATGTGAAAGAAAGAATTTGGATGAAGAATTCTTCTTCCTTTTTTGGTTTCATTTTCTTGCATATGATTATTATATTTGATGAATATTAAAATTCTCTTAAATTTGTTAGGCCTGTCTTGCTAGTCCGATAGTGTTGATGACTGTCTATGAACCTTGTTTAAAAAGGAAAATTTGCGAGATCGACCTGCACTTCAAAGGTCTGTTCTGTAAAGTTTACTGTGATTTAGGCAAAATCCTTTATGATTTAAAGTTATAGGACTAGCAAGACAGGCCTGTCTCTGATATAATCTCCCGTTATGTCAAAAGTTTGTGAAATTTGCGGAAAATCTACAGTTGCTGGAAACAGAATTCAGCACAAACACTCCATTGGTTGGAGATATAAAGCTCCTAAATCAAAGAGAAAGTTTAAACCCAACCTTAGAAAGATAGAGATAGAAACTGAGGATTCTCCAGTGCCTGTTAAGGTTGTGGTTTGTATGAAGTGCTACAAAAGGATTAGAAAAGAGCGGGAATAATTCCAATAGTCTTAATTTAGCGTCATATGGCACTTGGGTACTCGTGTTCTTCTTTTTTTAATGATAAAATCGAGGTAGCGTTTAGACTAATTAGATTAATTATTATGAAATTACTAGATTCACTTTTTGCATTAGTAACATACGATTTGGGGTTGGACCTTGGGACTGCAAATACCATGGTGTATATGCGTAACCAGGGAATTGTCGTGTCAGAACCTTCTGTTGTTGCAATAGAGAAGAGGACAAAGACAATTCTGGCAGTAGGCAAGGATGCTAGGCAGATGATAGGTAGAACGCCCGCTAATATTGTTGCCATAAGGCCTCTTAAAAATGGTGTTATATCTGATTTTGACACTACTCAGGCGATGATTCATCATTTTATACATAGAGCGCACAGTTATTTTGGTAAGAACTTTAAAATTCCAAGACCTCGAGTTATAGTTGGGGTCCCTTCTTCTGTTACGGAGGTTGAAAGGCAAGCAGTTATAGATGCTTCCAAGACTGCGGGTGCAAGGGAGGTGTTTATTGTTGAGCAGGCTATGGCGGCGGCAGTTGGAGCAGGTCTGCCCATAGAGGATGCTTCTGGAAGTATGATAATTGATGTGGGAGGAGGAACTACTGATATAGCAGTGTTTTCTTTAGGAGATATTGTTGTAGACAAAACTATAAAAACAGCTGGTGATGAAATGGATGAAGATGTTATTAGTTATGTTAGGGGAAAATACAACATTTTGATAGGAGAGAGAACAGCTGAAGATATAAAAATATCGATGGGTTCTGCAATGCCTATGAAGAAGGAAAAGAAGATGAGTGTTCAGGGTAGGGATCTTTTGACAGGTCTGCCTAAAACGGTTGATTTAAGCAGTATTGAGGTTCGGGAAGGGATTATGAATTCAATATCAATAATTACAGAAGCGGTAAAGGATGCTGTAGAAGAAACACCTCCAGAGCTATTGAGGGATCTTTTGACTTCTGGAATAAGCTTAACTGGAGGAGGGGCTTTAATTCGGGGTCTAGATTCATTTTGGTCTCAGGAATTAAATATTCCGGTTAAGATTGTGGAGGATCCTCTCTCTACTGTTGCTAGGGGTACTGCACTGATGTTAGATCATATTGAACTTTTAGAGCGAGTACAAAAATCTTGGGAGGAGCTGGTTTAGCCTATACAACTTATGAAAAAGAATGGGAAAAAAATATCTACAGAATATGTTGCTTTACTAGGGGGAATTCTTCTAGGAGTAGCGTTTCTCTTACTTGATTTTTTAGGTGCTGTATCTTTCTTAAGAGTGGGTATCTCCTTTGCTATGGACCCTGTTGCCTACCAAGGTAGTTCAGCAGGTGGTGTGGTTAGGGAATACTTAGAAACGTTTATTAAATTAAATGAGTTTCGAGATGAATACAATGAATTAACGATTCAGGTTTATGAACAGGAGGTTGAAAGTTCCTTTTACGCTCTTTTAAAAGAGGAAAATGAGTCTCTAAAGAAGCAGATTGCACTTGGAGATTTGGAACAGAAATATGTTATGGCGAAAATATTGGGTGGGATTGAGGAGGATTTCCTTCTGATTAATAAGGGACGAAAAGATGGTGTTGCAGTGGGAGATGTTGTATCTCTTGGGCATATGTATGTGGGTTTAATAGTTAGGGTAGATTTACAGGGGGCTTTAGTGAGATTGGCAACTAATAAGGCGAGCAATTTAGAGGTGGTAGTTGTTAGTGGTGATTTAGATTTATTACGGAAGATTAAAGATGTTAAGGTCTTAACTAAGGGTATTGTTAAAGGCTCCTCGGATGGAATTAAGGTAGAGAATATGTCTATGAATGCTTCTTTGCAAAATGGGGATATTGTAGTTGTTAATGATCCTAGGGTAGGGCAGTACTTGATTCTTGGCTATCTTGTTGGTCTCTCAGAAAATCCCGCAGCAACATCTAGGTCAGGATATGTTTCTCCTATTTTGGATTACGATAAATTAATTACAGTATTTGTTAAAACAGATATTTAAATATGACACTAAACATTCTTTTTACAGTATTGGGAGTATTTGGACTTGTGTATTTTGAAAGTTTATTATTGGTCCTCTTTGGTCTTAGGCTCTTCTTAATAGTGTTCTTCTTTCTTTTTAGGAAGGTTGATTGGAAGGCTTTTTTCCCCGTCTGTGCTTTTCTTCTTTTGATATTTGATGTTGTATACAAAATGCCCTCAGGCAGTAATCTCTTGATATTTTCTTTACCTTTTGGATTATATTTGTTGTTTTCAATGATTATCTCTCTGGATGTAGGGGTTATTTCCATTCTTGTTAAAACTTTAATATTTTGGTTTTACTATATTCTTTTGATAATATTACCAAATCTCTTTATATCAGGGGAATTCGGTGTCTTTGATTTTAGTGACCTTCTAAATTCGCTTCTAAGGGCCGTTTTTAGTATCTTGGTGTTATTACTTCTAGAACGTTTGTATGCAGGTTTTAGGAAAAGGGGAAATACTTCTCAAATTCGGTTAAAATAGAGTATGAATCTAAAAGTTTCAAAAAAATTAAATAGTGAGAGCCCTAAGAAATCTCCATTTTCATTCGGAGAAAATCGTTTTGACATAGGGTATTTAGCAAAAAATATTAAGAGATCTCTGTTAGAGCCTAGTCATGATACGGTAGATATTCGTTGGAACTATTTCTTAATGTTTTTAGTTTTCTTAGTACTCTTTGGAATCTTAGTGTTTAAGCTTTCTTTTTTGCAGGTAGTAAGGGGTGAGGAGATGCTTGTGAGGTCTGAGAATAATCAGATTAGAATAAGAAAAGTACCTGCCTTCAGGGGAGTTATGTTTGATAGAAATGGCAAGCTACTAGCGGTAAATGAGTCTGCTATGAATGTATATCTTGCAGTGGAGCACTATTTGGACACAGATGGGTATATAGATACAGAGCTTGTTGAGAGGTCTTCGGATACCCTTGGGGGTATATTAGGGAATGACTGGGAAAACAGTGGTGTTGATGGAATAGAGGAGTATAGCAGTATCTCTGAGAAAGTCTATTTTGCACACAACGAAAGTCCTTTTTTTACTGAAATATTAATAGCTCGGGATATAGATAATGATACTGCCATTAAAATTAAAGCAAGTGCCGAAGAGTTGCCCGGTGTGTATATAGATAGTGGTAGTAAGAGGTATTATCCTGAACGTGAGGCTCTTTCTCATGTCTTAGGATATACAGGAACGGTTTCTTTTGAAGATTTAGATCAGTTGGATTATGTTTTACCCACTGATACTACGGGTAGAACTGGACTCGAAAGGGAGTATGACAGATATTTAGTTGGTGAGCATGGGGAGATAGCATGGGAAGTTGATGCTGTTGGAAGAACTATTTCGAAAGAGGGATACACTATCAAAGAACCTGTTTCAGGCAAAAATCTCTATCTTACATTAGATTTAGATGTGCAGAAAAAGCTGTATGAAATAATTCAAGAGGGAGTGGCTGAATATACTGCTCAGGGAGGAGCAGCTATTATTCAAAATCCAAATACTGGGGAAATTGTAGCTATTGTCTCGTACCCTAGTTATGACAGTAATCTGTTTGTTGGGGGGATATCATCTGCTAGGTATTCGGCTTTGTTAAAAGATCCGGGTAATCCTTTGCTTAATAGGGCAATAGCGGCACAGATGCCTCCAGGTTCTACCTTTAAAACGATAGTTGCAGTAGCTGGCTTGGACTCTGGAGCTATTACTAAGAATACTAAGTATGTTAGTAGAAGGGGTTATACCTTTTCGAATGGTGTACCATTTCAGGATTACAGAAATACAGCGTATGGTGTCTTAGATTTAGTTGATGCAATAGCAGTTTCTTCTAATATATATTTTTGTGAATTAATAAGAAATTGGAATATGGATGAGCTCGTGCCGTACCTAGAAAAATTTGGAATAGGTAGTTATACGGGTGTAGATATTCCTGGCGAAGCTTCGGGGAGATTACCTTCTCCAGAAAACAAGATTGCTTTGGCAAATACTACTAGTCCATGGTTGGACCCTGTATGGTATCCGGAAGGAGATTCTTGTAACTCTGTCATAGGGCAGGGGATTGCTCTTACTACACCTCTGCAGATGGCTAATTGGATATCTGCAATTGCAAATGAGGGTACGCTACATACTCCCCACGTTGCAGAATATTTCTTAGATGAGCATGGAAATAGGGAAACTTTAAAGTATGAACCAATATATACAAATATTGCCTCAGAGGATGCAATCAAAACTGTCAAGGAAGGTATGTGGTCTGCTGTAAACGGTCCTCGAGCAACAATTAGGACTCTGTCAGGGACAAAAGTAGAAGTTGCAGCTAAAACAGGTACTGCAGAGTTTGGAGCTTTAAGTAAAGATGGAGAATATGAGAGGACTCATGCTTGGGCTACAAGCTTTTTCCCATATAAAGATCCTCAATACACACTCACAATATTTCTAGAAGATGGGGGGGAGAGTATTAATGCAGTTAGATTGGCAAAACAGATGGTGGATTGGATGGTAGAGAATAATTTAATCTAGAGTTAATAATTACCTGCCATAATGAGGTATGGCAATATTGAAATCCTCAAAATTTCCTCTTCTTTTAAAGCAGGCAGTCCCTAATCTTAAACAATTGTACTATGTTGGAGATATATCTCTTCTTGAGGGTAGGAGTATAACCTTTGTTGGAACAAGGAGTATTACAGGTTATGGTAAATGGGTCATAGGGCATCTGCTGGAAGATTTTCTATCCAAGACAGATCTTGTGGTTGTTAGCGGTTTAGCAAGGGGTGTTGATGCTTATGTGCATGAAATATGTCTTAAGAGAGGGATTAAAACAGTAGCAATAGTTCCGGGGGCAATATTTAGTGCCATTCCTAAGTCCAATACTAAGATATTTGAAAGCTTAAAAAAGGAAGGGTTAATACTTGCAGAATACCCGGAAGGTATTAAATTTAGGAAAGAAATGTTTGTTTTTAGAAACAGATTACTAGCAGCTATGTCAGAGGTGACTGTAGTTATCCAGGCGGGACTTAAAAGTGGTTCTCTTATAACCGCCAACTTAGCTTTGGACTACAACAGAGATGTTTACGTAATTCCTGGTAACATTAACAGCCCTGTTTCTAAAGGGTGCAATGCTTTAGTAAAGGAAGGAGCTGGTATAATAACGGGTCAGAGTGATTTCAGGGAAATTATAGGGATAGTAAATGATCAAGTATTGTTGAAAACCTGAGATAATTGTATAAGGAAAATGAACAAATTTGACAAGTCTGAACTAATTAATGTATTTTAAACCTATGGCTAAAAAAGAATATAAAAATTTACTAATAGTAGAGTCTCCATCCAAGGCTAAGACGATAAACAAGTACTTGGGCAAAGACTTTAAGGTTATGGCAACAGTTGGCCATGTTATTGATTTACCAAAGAGTAAGTTGGGAGTGGATGTAGAGAATGACTATGAACCGCAATTAGATACAATATATGGGAAAGGGAAAGTAATTAAGGAACTTAAAAAAGCAGTTCCCAAAAACGGTGACGTATACCTTGCCATGGACCCAGATAGGGAAGGGGAGGCAATAGCTTTTCATACTGCAAGTGTTTTGGATTTAAAGAAACCCAAAAGGGTCTCCTTTCACGAAATAACCAAAGATGCTGTACAAGAGGCAGTGGAGGACCCTGGAGACATTAATATTGACCTTGTTGAAGCTCAGAAGGCTAGAAGAGTTCTAGACAGGCTTGTTGGATACAAACTCTCAGAATTAATATGGAAAAAGATATGGTATGGACTTTCAGCAGGAAGGGTACAGTCTGTAGCTTTAAGACTAATTGTCGAAAAAGAAGAAGAGAGAGAGGAATTTAAAGAAGAGGAATACTGGGAAGTATCTGTAAAACTTAAAGATACGGAGAAGAATATTGTTATTGCAAAACTAGCCAAGAAGGATGGGAAGAAGTATATACCCCAAAACAAAAAAGAAGTTGAGGATATCCAGGGGGGTATAGGCGATAGTAAATTCTTGGTTAAAGAAGTAAGTAAAAAGAAAAAGAAAAGACATGCATATCCACCTTTTACTACATCTACAATGCAGCAGACAGCAAACACCTTCCTAGGATATACA
>CAYQYH010000037.1:0-3004 GCA_964421735.1 uncultured Candidatus Saccharibacteria bacterium
GTAGAGATAGGTCAAAGTGTTACTATACATTTGGCAGCAAGTTAAGAAGGTGGTATAGTTTCCGAGTAATTTACTTTTTAATGTTTGATTTATGATTAATTCTCTTGTTGACTGGTTGGTTCAAGCTATTGATTCTCTTGGTTATTTAGGTGTCGGTCTAGCAATATTTTTAGAAAGTTTTATAGCACCAATTCCAAGTCAAATAATCTTACCTTTTTCTGGTTTTGTAGCATCTCAGGGATCACTGAATATAGTTTTGGTTATTATCGTTGCTGCATTTGGAGCGTATTTAGGGACACTGCCTTTTTATTTTGTTGGTTTATGGGGGGATGAGTTTGTTAGGAGATTCTTAAAGAAGTACGGCAAATATCTTTTTATTTCCCAAGGGGATTTAGACAAAGGTTATACGGCTTTTGAAAAGTATGGCTTTGGAATTGTCTTCTTTGGAAGATTTATTCCTCTTGTTAGGTCTGTTATTTCTTTTCCAGCAGGAGCAGCAAGGATGAAATTTTGGGTGTTTTCTGTATTTACCTACGCAGGGAGTTTAATATTTGCATCTGTTTTGTGTCTGGCAGGCTATTTTCTTGGAGAAAGCTGGCATATTGTTGCTGTGTATATAGAAGAATATGAAAGGGTTGTTATGACTGTTTTGGTAATTCTTCTGTTACTTTATATTTGGAGAGGTATAAAGAATCTTTCAAAAGAGCAAAAGCTTAAAGCTCAAAGAGATAGAATTAAAGACCAAGAAGTTAAAGAGAGTGAATAAGGGATTTACCGTTCATTTCTGTTGGTTTTTCTATTCCCATAATTTGAAGTATAGTTGGAGCAACATCTGCAAGGGTGCCGTATGGAAGAACTCTCGCTGACATATTTGTTCCAGTTAGTATGAAGGGTACTGGGTTAATTGAATGTTCTGTTTGAATTTCTCCTGTTTGTATGTTTATCATCTCTTCTGCATTTCCATGGTCAGAAGTTATTATTACTGCACCTCCCAGGCTTGTGAAAGTTCTAACTAATTCATTCACACAGTAGTCTACTATTTTTACAGCCTCAATACCTGCCTCTAAGTTACCAGTATGTCCAACCATGTCTGCATTTGCAAAATTAACAAGAATGAAGTCGTAGACGTTTGTTTTTATTCTACTCTGTAAAATATTGGTGACTTCAAGAGCACTCATCTCTGGTTTTAAATCATAGGTGGGGACTTTAGGAGATGGCACCACAATCCTGTCTTCTTTAGAGTACGCTGAGGGGAAGCCTCCGTTAAAGAAGTAAGTGATGTGTGGAAATTTTTCTGTCTCAGATATTCTTAATTGTCTTAGATCCATTGAGTCTAGAATTTTACCTAGTGGTAGTTTAATGTATTGTTTTGGAAAGATTACATTTGGGGGAAAGCCTTTGCGGTATTCTGTCATGCTGGCTACGAAGATATTTGGTATGGGTTCTCTACTAAAACCCACGAAATTGTCAGAGATTAATGCTTCTGTTAATTGTAGTGAGCGGTCGGATCTGTAATTTACCATTATTACAACGTCATTTGGCTGAATTGTAGCAGGGTTTATAACAGTAGGTTCTAAAAATTCGTCTGTTAAGCCACGTTGGTAGTATGTCTCTAGCGCTTTTTGGTAAGTTGGGAATCTTTCGCCCATGTTCTTTTCCAAAAGGTAGTATGCTTTTTGGGTTCTCTCCCATTTGTGATTTCGATCCATGGCAAAGTATCTGCCAATCATGGTGGCTATTTTGCCTGTACCTCTTTCAATACAGAATTTGTCTATCTCTACTAAGCAGTTAAGAGCTGCTTTAGGTGCAGTATCTCTTCCATCCGTGATTGCATGTATATATACTTCGTTTGTAAAGTTTACCTTAGAGAAGAATTCAATAATGGCTTTAAAATGTCCAATGTGTGAATGTACATTTCCGTCACTTAGTAGTCCAATTAAATGAATATTGCTATTATTACTTTGTGCATGAGCGTGAGCTTGTTTAAGGGTATTGTTTTTATATATTAAACCGTTGTCTATGTTCTTGTTTATTCTTAGAAGGTTTTGAAATACAGTTGTTCCAGCACCCAAGTTTAGGTGTCCTACCTCACTGTTTCCTTTTACGTTTTTTGGTAAACCGACAGCTTCTCCAGACGCAAGCAGGTATGTATGTGGGGATGTATTCCAGAGTCTGGAAAGGTTTTCTGGGTTGGCTAAAACCACAGCATTTCCTTTATGCTTAGGGGCTGCGCCGAGTCCATCAAGTATTATTAGCAGTACTTTTTGTTTAATATTCATAGGCAGTTGTATGTATATTGTGGCATATTTTGCGATTTTATTCTATAATCACAACTGCAAACGATGTAATATTTAAAAGAGAACTATTATGCAGACAGATGTAATTAAGAAAATAGAAGAGAGTTTTTACAAAAAAAGACCTGATGTTAGGGTAGGAGATACCGTTAAGTTACACTTAAAGGTAAGTGAAGCTGGAAAAGAGAGGGTCCAAATATTTGAGGGTGTTGTTATAGCAATGAAGGGATCGGGGTTGAATCAAAATATTGTAGCAAGGAAAATCTCTTACGGTGTTGGTGTAGAAAAGATTGTTCCTTTACATGCACCTGCTTTAGAAAAAATAGAGGTTGTTAAGAGAGGTACAGTTAACAGAGCAAAGCTTTACTACTTAAGAGGAAGGGTTGGAAGGAGAGCCCTTAAGACAGGTGAGACTGTAAATATTTATCTTACAGATGAGGATGATGACATTGAAATTCCAGTTACAGGAGATGTACAGATACCAGTCACTGGAGACTTAGAGGGAGCAGAGGTAACAACAGAGGAGGCTGTACAAGAGTCTACAGAAACACCAATAGAGGAAGTAAAGGAGGATAGTACAGAGGAAAAAAAAGATTGAGGAAAAAGAAGATAAGAAAGAGAAGAAAGAGGAATAGTACTTTTTAAAGGGAAATGCAGGAGTAGTTCAATTGGTTAGAATATCTGTTTTCCAAACAGAGGGTTGCGGGTTC
>CAYQYH010000038.1:0-3686 GCA_964421735.1 uncultured Candidatus Saccharibacteria bacterium
TCATTTTGACCACTTTCATCAATTACACCTAAAACTTCTCCCTGTTCATTGTTTATCTCAGATTCCTCTTCTAAAACTTCTTGGTCATCTAAAAAGTCCTCTATCTTTTCCTCTTGCCCTTGTTCTTTCTCTTGCTCTTCCATATTATCATTATCAGAACTCTTTTCATACTCCAAAACAGGTGAGATCATTGTGTAAGGAATTCTTGAGATACAAAAACTCTCTTGCTCAGGAATTACATACGAACCATTTACCCACCCCCCATCTTCTCGGAAAGCAAGTACTGTAATGCCCTTAGTCTGTACCCACTGATATTTTTGAATTCCATATATTACACATTCTGTCTGTTCATTTGGATTCTCTATTTGAAATTGTCCTAAATCCTCTACTTCTTCTAAAATATATTCTATATCAATCTTTTGAGAGGGAGATATGATCAGATTTTGAGAAAAAGTTAGATGCTCAAAATGTATATTCTCTAGAATCTCATTGCCAATATTTTCTATAGTTACAAGCATCTTAACACCGTCTTCAACCTCTTCACTTTGTATATCCACCACCTGAATTGGATTAGAGATTACCAAAGTGTCTAGAACATATGAATCTTCTTGAGCATCTTCTAATACCCCCGGACCTATATATTCCTTTAGTAAACCGGACTTTGTTAGATTCCTGTTATCCCAAAGCATAGATATACCTCTTTGGACTGGGAGAGGATCATTTACCAAGGTGACATTTAACCAATTTCCTTCCTCTGGATTTTCTCTACTAAAAGGAATTACTACTTTAGAAACATCTACGCTATGTCCTGCCTTATTTGAAAAATAATACACAATGTCTATTGGAGTTCCTGGAGGACCATTTACACTGTCCGCTATGTCTGGTATTCTTTTCCAATAATTCATCTCTGTTAAATCCTCAATGCTAACACTCTCAAGAATCTCCTGTGTTGTAATCCCTGCTATTAGATTAGAATCATAGTCAATTTGAAACGAATCTTGTATTAATGGAACAATAGCCCCTCTTGATATCGAGATAGTCTGCTTGTATAGATTAAAGTTACTGTCCCCTATTATATTAAAATCATCGGCATGTGCATTAAAGAAAGGTGCAGAAGATATTAAAAGAAAAAGAGAAACTAAAATTGAAAGCATAAGAATACCTTTAAAAATTATTTAAAGATATTTTACATGATAAATATTAAATCCGGATTAACTCTTGGACTTTTCCTTCTCTTGCATCCTAACCTTCTCTGTAACATAGAAATTGCGCTTAAACTTACCTCTTCCTAACATCATCTCCGTTATAGCTTGAATATAAGGAATGAAAGAAAAGGTCAACATATTTACAGTAATTAGGTATGTCTCAAGAAAGTCTAGAATGTGTCTCCACCACTTCCAATGCTTTGGTACCGGAGTAATCTTTCTTCTAAATATTACAATAGGGATATTTGAGAGCATAACGAGTAAAAATACATAACTGAGTATTCTGGGAAGGTTGTAGGAAAACACTGTATATTCATATGTAGGACTTAACCAACCCATGATGTTAAGCCCAAAGGTAAGGACAAAAACGACAGTTAATACCCAAAGGTAGTCAAACATCATTTTTAACATAAGGAGTTTCTTGTAAGCTGGGAAATTTTCTCTATCTGTAAACATTACCGCTAAAGATATTGGGAAGTTAATAATCCCCCAACCCCATCTGTACTGCTGTTTGTAGAAGGATATATGAGATTTAAGAAAAGTTTTATTTTCAACAGCATCATTGTACGTAGGAACATATACCTCTTGGTTTTTAAACCTACCCTTTGTCCTGAGTATTGAATTCCAATAGAAAGCGGTGTCATCATTGGGTATTTCAGGGTCCCAGAATTCTATTTCTTTAAGGGTGTTTAAATTTACAATGTAAGAGGAAAAAGTATCTTTTGTGTAGACCCTATCTTGCATAAAGGGTAATTTAAGAGATTTATCTAGTACCCAAAGGTGTAGGACAACAAGAGTCAACATGTTAGATTGGGTTCTAATGATAGGAGGAACATTCCAGATATTGTTATTAAAGGAGTGTATGGCAGAAGCATAGAAAGTATATTCTGGATCCTCTGCTGTTAGGTATTTATATGTTACTGCAGAGAGATATTTAGCATGTGGCCTTAGATCTGAATCACAGGTTATTAAGAGGTAATTACTTAGATCTTTTCCTTCGTTTTCTAAATCTTTCACAAAATGTCTAGCTGCCCAGTTAATATTTGCACCTTTAACTCCCACTATTTCTCCCGGAATATTTGCAGGGTGTATGTAGTACCTCATACTACCAAACCTGTCCCCATATTTTTCTTTCAGTTTTCTAAAGTTTTTTATCTGTAAGTCTTTTTTAGCTTCTTCCATTGCTACTACTACATCTATTTTCTCAGCTCCAATGTCACCACTTACCCAAGCTTCAAAGGAAGGCTCTAGTATCTCTAGAGTTTCTGCATAAACAGGACAGAGGTAAATATATTTCAAACCTTTAAATTTAGGAGAGTCAAGCTTCTCTATTTTAGAAAGCCAATCCGTAGATGTTTCTTTCTGCATTCTTTTAATACCAATGTAACATCCAATTACGAATTTAACAGTTCTAAAAAGCCAGTACATAACAAGAAAGGCTATGTATATAACTATGGCAATATTCCACTGAAAAAGGGCAAAGATTACGGGTAATAGTAGTAGTATCCAAACGAATAAGCCTGGGACTGTTTCAAAGAATCTTCTTTTTAAATATGGCATAGTGGAGGGAAATCCTCCGTCTCTGTCTTTTGGTTTGTAGGGGCTTTTACTTTTGTTTACGTTCTTTTTATGTGTCATTGTGTAGGTATTTTAGTCTATATTGGAAGAAAAATCTAATATTTAGATTATTGAATTTCATTTATTTTCATTGCCAACTCCACATCCTTTACTGTTACTTTATTGCCCTCATCATGAGTAGTTAACTTTACCCTTACTTTGTTATATGAAAATATCTCAATATCTGGGTGGTGTCCCTGCTCTTCTGTTAATGGAGTAATTTCGTTAACAAACTCTACCGCTTGTACAAAGTTGTCAAACTCAAAAGTTCTAACTAGAAAAGTATCTTTTTCTTTCCAATTGGTTGGATATTCCATCATTAATCGCTCCTAACAAATTATTCTAAATGTTAGCATACTAACATTAGACAAGTACACCTATAGAATATTAATTTCGATGTGGAAAACTCATATAGTCATTAGCACATTAGGAAAAACGGATATACTAAGTGTATTACAACGGAGAGGGTGGGATTCGAACCCACGGTACAGTGTAACCCATACAACGGTTTTCAAGACCGTCCCATTCGACCACTCTGGCACCTCTCCAAAATTAATAATCAAATACCGTTAATTATTAATTAAAAAGCTTTAGAATTATATCAAAATTTGACTAATTAATATAACTGAAATATTATTGATGTATGAAATCTGCCAATATTTTTAAAACAAACATACCTCTGTTCACAGTACTACTATCATTAGTAACATTAATAGGAGGAATAGTAACAACCCACTTTCTGCCTACCACCCTACTCGCTTACAAGGAATTAGATTCAACTAACTTTAAAATGATAGGGGTTACTACATCAGGAGGAGGTGGTGTTTTAGAGTCTACTAATTACAATGTACTCTCTGAGATAGG
>CAYQYH010000039.1:0-2974 GCA_964421735.1 uncultured Candidatus Saccharibacteria bacterium
TTAATCATAAATCAAACATTAAAAAGTAAATTACTCGGAAACTATACCACCTTCTTAACTTGCTGCCAAATGTATAGTAACACTTTGACCTATCTCTACGTCATTAATTTCACAAAAACCACCATTAACCTCAAGAACATACTTAAACAATTCTTTTGAAACTATCTGGGGACAATGTACCTCTGTACACGGCTCATTGTCTTCCTTAATATCCACTATAAAACCCTTCTCCTCTATAAACATAATATCCAAATTAATCAAAGTATCCTTCATCCAAAAAGGATTATTCCCCTTTTCGTCAAAAACAAATAGCATCCCATTATAATCCCCTAGATACTTTCGATTAGAAAGCCCTAATGTCCTTAGAGCTTCTGTATCTGCAACCTCTACATCAACCCTAATGCTCTCCCCCTCTCCCACAGATATTTCAACATAATTTTCCTCATCTTCCTTGATAACACTCTTGTTTTCCTCCTCCCCGTTTTCATCCTCTGTCCCTTCCCCCTGCTTAACCTTTTGATTCTCTACAAAAGCAATATCTATTAAATCAAAACTATCCTGAAGGTAAAAGAGAACCCCTACTATGAAAACAATATAAAAAAGTAACTTCAGTTGGTTGTTCATATCAACTAAATATACCATACTCTTTGAGGCTTTGCCTCAAAGTCCTATAACATATAAGTTTGAGACTTAACCGAGCTAATTAAACAAAAACTAGGGCTAAACCTTAGTTTGAAGTTTTTTAATTTTTAGTATATACTTCCTGCTTGTAACTTCATTGCCTCACAATCAATTATGCAAACGTTTAAAGAGTACTTAAATCCTTTGTACAAGGACGTGGATAAGATCGCTAATTTTGAAGATCTAAAAGAACTCTCCCCCCTTGAAAAAGAAGAGTACCCAAATCTAAAGAAAGTTACCAAGATAAAGAGAGATGTTGTTAAGGGTCTTCTCCCAAGACTAGACCAATTAGAAGAAGAACTTGAACAGCAAATTTATCTAATACAAACAGAAAGTGATCTTGACGAGAAAAAAGACGCAAAGGGTGTTTACAATCAATTGCTTGTAAAAATTAGCGAGCTTGTAGATAGGATTAACAATGAATTAATTGCCCTTGACTCCCCCTACTTTGGTAAGATTCGTTTTAAACCGTACGACTCGAAAACAGAAAAACAGCTAGACCTTTACATAGGGAAGTTTGCACTCATAGATGACACTTCACATAAGCCGCTAATTACAGATTGGAGAGCGCCAATTGCAAATCTCTACTACGAAAATAGTGGACCCACTGAAAAGGTGTCTTTTGGAACTCCCATGGGAGAAAGAAAAGGAGATCTAGAACAAAAGAGACAGTTTCAAATATCTAGGGCTAGAATACAGGGGATTTATGATGCTAAGTCTGGGAATGTAGCAGCAGATGAATTTCTACTCGCACAACTTGATGAAAGACTAGGTAAGAAGCTTCAAGATATTGTCTCAACTATTCAAGCGCAACAAAACAACATAATTAGAGACTCAATTAGAAAGCCTGTCCTCATGCAGGGTGTAGCAGGAAGTGGTAAAACAACTATACTTCTACACAGGCTTGCGTATCTCTTCTATACATACAAAGATGAGATTAATAGAGGTAACTCATTAATTATTGCCCCCAATCAGATGTTCATAGATTACGTCTCTGACGTACTACCTAATTTAGGTGTTTCAAAGGTAGATACTGAAACATACCTATTCTGGGGTAAATCTGTTTTAGATTGGGATGAGAAATATACAATATCTCCTGAAAAACCCAATTTAGATATTAAAGAGTACAAAGGTTCTTTAAAGTTCTTAGACCTTCTTGAAAAATATTTTGAGGTCTTTGAAAAGAATCTCTTAGAAAACATCCCCTACTCTAGAAAAGATATTATTGAGAGAAGATATTACGAACTGAAAGAAGAGTTCCCAGATATTGACGTAAATGAAAGATTAGAGCTTGCTACAGAGTATGCGTTCGCTCAAAAGCAGTTTAAACAAGGTCAGACTGGTTTCTATGACTCAACTAATGATACAGATATCAACTTAAAGAGAAATATTCATGCGTATTTTAGAAGAAATTGTAATATATATACCCTTTACAAGAATCTCTTTAAGAGTGATCTTGTAACAAAGGAGACTGCTAAGTACACACTAAAGGGTTTAACTCAAAACAAGGATATAAAACATTACAGGGTTGAGGACCTTGGCCCAATGGTATACCTTCATCTTAAAATTAATGGTACTAAGCCCTACGAAAAGGACTACATAATGGTAGATGAAGCCCAGGATATGAGTTTTGTAGAGCTTGCTACCCTCATTAAGGTTGCTAAGCATTCAAATATTACAATAGCTGGAGATTTAGCACAGTCAGTAATACCCCCTTTTTACATTAGAGATTGGAATGATGTTTTTAAATTAATAAAAGATATTACAAACAAAGATACAACTTACTACCAACTTCAGAGGTGTTACAGAACTACAGTGGAGATTGTAGAGTTTGCAAATAAAATATTTAAAGATAGATTTCCTAAGTCTTACAAGCTTCCTGAGGCTGTTTTAAGGCATGGAGAAGATGTAAGGGTATTGGAATATGATAATGATATTAAAAATTTAAATAAAGATGAAATAAAGGGGTTAGTGAATATAATAAAGGAGGATTTCAAGAAGGGTTCTGTTACTTGTTCCCTTTTATGTAGAGATAGAGATCATGCTGATGCTCTTTATGATATTTTTAAAGGGTATGAGGATATTATAGATAGACAGGTGGTTAGTTACAGGGAGAATGATTACAGGAGTGGTTTACTTATATTGCCTATTGTAAATGCTAAGGGTTTAGAGTTTGACAGCGTAATATTTGCGGATTTAAATAGTGATTATTATGAAGATAAGGAATTGGATATTAAACTTCTTTATGTGGGTATTACTAGGGCTTTGCACAGGGTTTATGTTGTAACAAAAG
>CAYQYH010000040.1:0-13132 GCA_964421735.1 uncultured Candidatus Saccharibacteria bacterium
TATGGCTTAAATCCATCTTAATTAAATGTGGTATAAAACCAGTCAATAACATAGTCGATATTACAAACTACATCTCTGTCCTCGTAGGACAACCTCTACACGCCTTTGACTTTGACAAACTAGTAGACAATGACCCTAATACGCAAGATTATGCTGACATTAACATCCGCATGGCCAAACCAGGAGAAAAGATCCTAGCTTTGGATGACAAACTCTACGAATTAGACAAAAACGTCATGGTAATTGCCAACAGTACTCATCCAATAGCTATTGCTGGAGTAATAGGGAGTAAGGATACGCAAGTAGATGAAAAGAGTAAAAGAATTATTCTCGAATCCGCGAACTTTGATAAAGCAAGCATAAGAAAAACTAGTATGAAGCTGGGACTCTTCACAGAGGCCGCAACAAGATTTAAACACAACCTAGATCCTAAACAGTGTGTACCTAGTTTAACAAAGGCTGTAAACATTATAAAAGAGCTATCCAAAGGGGAAATTGCATCTAAAATTATTGATATCTATCATCAAGAACCAAAACCCAAAACCATCCAAATAAAACCAGAACATCTAAACAAAGTTTTAGGAACAGATATATCTACAAATGAAATATCTACACTCTTAGAAAACTTAGAATATATTGTAAAAAGAAAAAACCTTAAAGGAAAACTCATAAGGAGTAAAAAGAATACTAAAAAAGAATTTCTCTACGTCACACCCCCTTCTTGGAGAAAAGACATAGAAATTAAAGAAGATATTTATGAGGATGTTGGAAGAATATACGGTTTTAATAACATTGACATAAAACTCCCCGTAAAAGAGATAAAACCTCCTTTACCCAATAAGATTATTAATACCAAAAGAAAAATAAGAGAGATTCTTTCAAACAGTGGTGCAAACGAAATGGTAACTTACAGCTTCGTAGACAACCAATCTTTTAAAAATTGTAACCTGGACAATAACCTAGCGTACAAGCTTAAAAATGCTCCCTCCCCTGAGTTATCCTTGATGAGAACCTGCCTTCTTCAATCTCTGCTCTCTAAAGCAAAAGAAAATATTCAGAGAGGAAAGGAAAGTTTTGTTACTTACGAAATGAACATAACACACCTCAATAATTACATCCACAAGGATAAACTACCAGTAGAGCATTGGTACCTTGGTTTACTTCTAGCAGACACAGTGAAGTCTGAGAACACTTCTTCTTTTTACACTGCTAAGAAATATCTGGAAAAAATATTTACGACTTTTGGTATTTACAATGTCCAATATGATCTAGTTGCGGACAGCCAAGAGCTTGATCTCCCAATTTACATTAAAAACATATTAAATATCTTTGATCCAAATGCTTCAGCTATCGTCTCTGTCGAAGAACTTAAACTAGGCGTAATTGGAGAGATAAGAGAGGATGTAAGAGAAAAGCATAAACTCCCAGAATGCAGTAGCGGGTTGGAAATAAACATACAGGATTTGGTAAAGATCAGACCGAAAAATAAAGAGTACAAAAAGAAACCCAAGTATCCAACATTTACACAGGATCTATGTTTTGAGATGCCTGTAGAGAATAAGTACTCTAATATAGAGGATAAAATTAAGCAGATTTTAACAAAGAAGAATCTATGGAGTAAAGTAGAGTGTGTTGACATTTACCAAGATCCTAAGTCTTCAGAAAAGAAAAGGATTACCTACAGAATAACCGCAAGTGATTACAACAAGACATTAGAAGATGATGAAATCAAAAATATCCTTTCTAAAATAACAGAGGCTGTTGTTGAGAAATATAATTCTGTACTGATTTAGTAATTAATCGTTATAGTATTTCCTTTAATAGTAGATTCCCCTGCCTTAGCAGATACTGTTATTTCATACTTTCCTTTTGTTACCTCTTCATCTGTCCAATTATGACTCCATCCATTTGATCCATTTGTGTCTGTGAAAGATTCCTCATATCCTCCTTCCTCATCACCTTCCACCTTTGATATTGCAAAAGTTACTTCATCTACACTCCCTCCTGAAACACTAGCTACAAGTGTTACGGGGAAAGAAACTGTCACACCATTCGCAGGAGAAGCTAACGAAACCTTTATTGAAGAACTTTCACTTACAATTTTAATTGTGACACTCTTACTGTCTATTTTTCCATGATTATCCTTAGCAGAAACAGTTACAACTTTGTCTCCCAAAGTCGTGTCACTAGGTACAAAATAATTGACAACAAAACTTCCATCCGACTTAAGTGAAGCTCCTGAAATATCTTCTCCGGCAAACTTAACCTTAAACTCTGAAATACTCTCCAAATATCTAACCTGTCCAGAAATCTCCAAATTTTGTCCCCTAGAAACAGACTGCCCAGAACTAGGCTTCTCTATATCCACCACAGGAGCATTATTTGGACCCAAAGGTAAGGTACATATCCCAGTGTCTGGTTTTGAGAAAAGATACTTCGAATTATCTCTTGAAAGCAGATATTTTTCATATGCCTTCTGCTGTAGAGTATTTTCTAATTTATTTTCAATAATGATTTTCTCTTCCGTCAAATCATACTTCTTAGCTGCATCGAGATTTTCAGGAACTAGACCATTCTCCTTACAAACTTCAATAATCTCCCTTTTGTCTACTTGAGGAGGTCGACCTGAAATGTATAATGACGCCTCCTTCTCACACTCAACACCATCAGAAGGTGATGCTCCAGAATCTAAACATACAGAAGTTGTAAGAATACCGGCAGGACGATTGTAAGTACCCGAAGGATAGTGCTCAATAACCCTTCTTAAAAAGGAATTTGCTAGGGGTAGGGGAACCGTAGAAGACCAACCTCCAGGCATCTCATCATTATTGTTATTTCCTGTCCAAACTCCAACTACAATATTTTGGTTATATAAAAATGCTAACAAATCCTTAGGACCATCAGTCGTTCCAGTCTTACCACACAGTTTATTTTGACCAATATAAAAATACTGATTTCCATACCTATCATTAAACCCTGCTAAATCACAAATCATCCAGTTAACAAGATATGCTTCCTTCTCGTCTATAACTCTAGTTCCTGTATTTTCTTCAACCTCAAACAAAACTTCTCCCTTAGAGTCTTCAACCTTTAGTATAGGAGTTATATCGTTCCTAACACCACTGTTTGCTAATGTAGCGTAGGCATTCGTAAATTCTAAGAGCTTCATCTCTCCAGATCCCAATCCTAGACTTAGACCATAATCTACTTTCCTTGCCATATTTGTGACACCAGCCTTTTCAACAGTCTGTAAGAAGTTATCTATTCCCGAAAGTTGTAAAGTATAAACTGTAGGAACATTCCTTGAAAGTACTAAAGCCTTCCTAGCTGTTATTAAACCTAAATACTTCTTATCCCAGTTGGTAGGTTTGTAATTACCAAAGGATATTTCAGAAATATCCGGAGTCAGAAGCCAAGGACCATATCCCTGATTAATTGCAGATAAGTAAACAAACGGCTTTATAGAAGAACCCATCTGTCTTTCACTTGTTGCAATATTAACATTTCCATCAACACGAGGATCTTCATTATTAAAGTAATCTATTGAACCTACTAAAGCCAAAACCTGACCTGTCTTTGGATCTAAAACAACCATAGAACCATTGTTAACATTAAACCTCTTTGCAGATTCCACCCCCTTTGCTATCTCCTCTTCAGCTATTTGCTGCAAAGAAGAATCCAAGGTAGTTGTAACCTTCAAACCTCCTCTTTCAACCCTCTCTACACCAAACTCCTCTTCCAATAACTGCTTAACATAGAAAACAAAATGGGGAGCATTTATATCTATCCTCTTACTTTTATACACAAGATCTTCCTCCCTGGCCTCTTCAATCTCTTCCTCTGTTATTCCAGTCAATTTCCTGTTTCTTTCCATCTGATTGAGAACATACTCTTGTCTTTCTTTCGCTTTCTCAGGATTAGAGCCGTACAAGGGAGAGTAGATACCTGGACTCTGAATCAATCCCGCTAACAAAGCACTCTCAGCAAGAGTTAGATCCTCTACATTCTTACCAAAATAGGCATTAGCTGCAGCTTGAAAACCATAGTTAACACCACCTAATGGAATCTCATTTATATACATTTGCAAAATTTCATCCTTAGTAAATGTCTGCTCAACTTGCATTGTAATTAAAACCTCTTTTATTTTTCTTGCATAGGTTTGAGCATAAGCTTCTTCGCCAAGAACATCAAATAAAATCGTTGTTTTAACTAACTGCTGAGTAATTGTACTTGCTCCCCTAACAACACCTCCTGCTCTTAAATTCTGTGTAGCAGCCTTAAAAATACTTAAGTAATCGACACCCTTGTGCTGATAGAATTCAATATCTTCTGCAGCTAACAAAGCCCATTTGGTATGTTCGGGGATATTCTCTATAGAAACAAACTCTCTGTTTTGTTCACCATATACCCTATACAAAAGCTTTCCATCCCTATCAAGTATCTGGGTACTTTGATCTGAAGTTCTGTCAACTAATTCATCAGGAGAGGGTAGAGAGGTTTGAAGGTTTTTAAGATATATACCCACACCTATTAATAGTAAACAACCTAAGAAAAAAGCAATACCAACAGCCACATATAGAATTTTTTTTGTTTTTAATTTCAAATCACCCTTTTTACTCCTTTTCTTTGTTGATCCAATAGGGGATTTCCTCTTTTTCTTAGTATTCTTAGAATTATACTTCTTAAAACTTTTAAGCTTGTCAAACTTAGTAGGAGAAAATGCCCTACTAAAGATTCTCTTTTTAGAAGACCTAGACCTTCTTTTCTTCTTCTTTTTTTTCTTAGAATCAGTAAGTCCTACGCTATATTTCATAGTATAGAATATATCTCATTTACCACTCATATTCAACTGCGAGGTTTAAATTACAGAAATGCTTTTTTCAAGCACTTTTTAAACTTTCTTGGCATTATAGGACTCTAAGGCTTTGCCTTGTTTGTGTTATAATTTCTCTATGGAAAATCAAACAGTAAAAAACAATAAACTAAAAGATGCTTCAAGCAATAAGTTATCAATATCTCCATATAAAGGGACAAATGACGCCTACCCCGAAGATATGTACTACCGTAATTATCTGTTTAATATCTGGCAGGATGTTGCAAGAATTTTTGGGTACGAAGAATATGACACCCCTTTGATTGAAGACGCACAATTGTACAAAGTGAAGTCTGGAGAAGAATTAGCTAACAAACAATTATATAATTTCATAGATAAAGGAGACCGAGAGATTGCTATTAGGCCTGAAATGACTCCTTCCTTAGCCAGAATTATTGCAGCCAAAAGGAAAGAATTAAGATTTCCTCTTAGATGGTTTAATGTCGGAAGATATTACAGGTATGAGAAACCCCAGAAGGGAAGATCTCGAGAATTTTTTCAGTTAAATATTGACATTATAGGGATAGAAAACATAACAGCAGAGCTTGAAGTTATTCAGTTTGTTATGGAGGTAATGAATAGATTACAAGCTCCAAAGGAAACATATGAGCTAAAAGTCAACAACAGATATCTTCTAGACTACCTTTTTGAAGAAATCCTTGAACTTAAAGACAAACAAAAGAAATCCATAGCAAAAGCCATAGACAACTACCTTAAAATTGAATCTAGTAATTTTCCTAAATACCTAGCAGAGCTAGGATTAAATAACCAGCAGATAGAGAAACTTGAAGATTTCCTAAAATGGGAAATTACAGATCTAGAAAAAATTAAGGATTCCTCTAGAGGAGCAAAGGAATTACTAGAACTCTTTGACAGAATAAACACTCTTTCAATAAGCAATGTTAAATTCTGCCCTTACATCATAAGAGGTCTTGATTATTACACCGGAACTGTTATAGAAATGTTTGACATAGGCAGTGAAGAAAATCCTCGAGCCTTATTTGGTGGAGGAAGGTATGACAATCTTTTGGAAATCTTTGGAGAGAAAAGTATTCCTGCTCTCGGTCTTGGTTGGGGAGATGTTACCACTTTAGATTACCTTAAAACTTACAACTTACTACCAAAGTATACTTCTGAAACCAAAGTGTTTGTAACGCTAATGGACAGTTCTCTTTTTAAGGCAAGTTCAGAGGCAGCACAATTCTTAAGAGAAAGAGATATAAACACACAGATGCAATTAACCACTAGCAAACTTAGTAAACAACTAGACTATGCAAATAAAAAAAACATCCCTTGGGTTATCATAATAGGGGAAGATGAAATAAAAGAAAACAAAGTCCTACTGAAAGATATGAAAACGTCAGAGCAATTACTACTATCTTTAGAAGAAGTAGTTACAAAACTAAAAAGCTCTAGATAATTATAAAAATTTTAAATACCTCCTCAAAAGCTTCCCCCTGGTAAGAAACCTGTAAAGCTTAAGGGTTAATATCTATCCATGATTTATAAAAACCAGGGTTTTATACTGTTAATCTCCAAAGATAGAGAGGTCAAAAATTTCTTTCGTAATTTGCTTCAAGCCAAAAAGTTTAAAGACTTACACCTTGTCATATGCTCCAAACCATTGAAAAATACCCAGCGTGCTTACACAAAAATTATCTTTTTAGATATTACACAACTGGATAGTTCAATCATTAATAAAATCCTAAAAATGCTTCGGAGAAATTATATGGCCACACCCATATTCATAATCTCTGATGAAGAGAATGAAACTTATTATCCTATAGAACAACTACTTAACTATGGGATACATTTGATCATGCAAAAACCACTTAAGAGGATAACTCTCGAGAGTATCTTCTACAAGCATATTCGAAGTTTAAAGGATCAAAACTTTGACTTTAAGAAATATAATGGGCTA
This sequence comes from uncultured Candidatus Saccharibacteria bacterium, assembly GCA_964421735.1. GTDB lineage: Bacteria > Patescibacteriota > Dojkabacteria > SC72 > SC72 > UBA2177. Next base: position 6,795 of record CAYQYH010000040.1, read on the forward strand.
ATTTTAAACGAAAAGTTTCAATACGCTATTTACAATAATTGCAAAATTTTTCTCTCAGAAACGGAGTGCCTTTTAATATCTATATTGATAGAGGAGGGTTGTATTTTAAAAAGCTCTGAGATTAAAAATATTTTAGAAGAGAAACAAGGAAAGAAACTTTCTAAAGCTTCTGTAAGAATTTGTATCCACAGAATTAGAAGAAAATTTAAAGATACAACCGGTATTAATTTAATAGGGAATAAATATGGTAGAGGATATTACCTTAGTATCTAATAAATAATAGAATTAGATTTTCTTTCTCCATTTAGATATTTTATTAAGTGCTTCTATTGGCGTAAGGTTATCTATGTCTATCTCTTGTATCTCTCTTTCAATTTCTGACTCTTTCGCAGTAAATAGGGGATACTGAAAACCATTCTCGTCCCTAAGTTTACTACTCTTACCTAGTTTTTCCATCGTAGTTTCTCTAATGTCTCCACTTTTTGTAAACATGTTTTTTTGCTCAAAACTCTCAAGTATTTCATTGGCTCTTTTAATAATATTGTCCGGTAAACCAGCCATCTTAGCAACATAGATACCGTAGCTTCTGTCTGTTCCTCCTTCCACTATTTTCCTTAAAAATATTACAGTACCTTCCTCTAGGTCCTCCTCAACAAGTACATTGAAGTTTTTTACATTCTCTGGATATTTCTCAGAGAGTTTAAGAAGTTCATGGTAGTGTGTTGCAAATAAGGTTCTGGCTTTAAGTTCTTTAATTAAATACTCTGATAGTGCCCAAGCAATACTAACACCGTCATAAGTGCTTGTACCCCTCCCAATTTCATCTAAAACTACCAGGCTGTACTTTGTCGCATTATTAACAATATTTGCAGCCTCATCCATTTCAACCATAAAAGTGCTTCTTCCTCTGCTAAGATCGTCAGATGCGCCAACTCTAGTAAATATTCTGTCTACCAAAGATATTTCTGCAACTTTTGCAGGTACAAAACTCCCAATTTGTGCCAGAAGGACTATTGTTGCAACTTGTCGAATATATGTAGATTTCCCAGACATATTAGGTCCTGTTAAAACTGCCATATTGTTTTCCTTAAGATCCAGGGATGTGTCATTTGATATGAATTCCTCCTTAGAAATATCTTCTACTATTGGATGTCTGCCGCTTGTAATATTTATGACACCATCTTTTTCTCCCATTTCATAAATTTCAGGTTTAACATAATTTTTCTCATTAGCTAAAGAAGCAAATCCTGCTAGAACATCTATCCTGGCAATTATATTGGAAAGTGTTTGTAACTTCTCTATATGAGGGACAAAAAAATTTCTAAAATCATTGAAAATTTCATATTCCAAAGCTTCGATTTTCTCCTGAGCGTTTAAGATTATATTTTCTTTCTCTTTTAATTCCTCGGTTATATATCTTTCTGAATTAACAAGAGTCTGTTTCCTAATATATCTATCTGGGACCTTATCTTGGTGAGTCTTCGTTATTTCTATATAGTAACCAAAAACTTTGTTAGAACTGACCTTCAGAGAGGGAATTCCTGTCTTTTCCTTCTCCTCTTTTTGAAATTGTTTTATCCATGTTTTACTGTCCCCTGTTAGTTCTCGGAGTTCATCAACTTTTTTATTAAAACCGCCTTTAATTATTCCTCCTTCGGTTATGGATAGGGGAGGTTCTTGAATAATAGCTTTAGATATTTTCTCTATGAGCTCTTTTATAAGCTTCTTGTCTACATCCTCAGAATCTACCTTAAGTTCTTTTTCTAATACTCGTAATGTGTTTACAGAGTTTTCCAATGATTCTTGCAACGCTTTCATATCTCTAGCATTTACTCTGTTCAAACCTATTTTACCTACAATTCTTTCAATGTCATTAACATTGGAGAGATTATCCTTAACTTTTTGTAAGACTTTTTTGTTTTTTACCAATTTATTAACAAGCTCTAGTCGACTTTCTATCCCTTTTTTGTCAATTAGTGGGTTTAGTATCCAAGAGTAGAGTAATCTTCTTCCCATACGGGTTTCTGTTTTATCTATTACTGAAAAAAGAGAGTTTTCAAAATCTCCTGTGTAAGAATTGGCAACTAATTCAAGATTGTCTATTGTGAATTTATCAAGTATCATCCTCTTATTAAGACTCACCCTTCTGGGTTTATTTATATGTGAAGGATCCATTAGTTGGGTGTCCTCTATGTACTGGATTATCATGGCCACAGAGATAATATCTACTGAATCTTCCTGAATATCCAGAGATTGTATATTTTTAATATCATAAAACTCTTTTACAATCTCCTTTGAGTACTCTTTATTTTTTAGACCTTTTTGTACAAATTGTATTGGTATTTTCCCAACGTTCATTCTTTCTTCTCCTTCAATTAACAAGATTTCAACAGGGTCATATGATGCAATAACATGCCTGAGGAGATCTTTTAGAGAGGATTTGTTAATTAGGAGAAACTTTCCTGTAGAAATATCACATAGAGAAATACTTACCTGATCTTTTTCCTTGTAAATAGAAATTAGGTACGAATCCTTTACACCGCTCGCCTCATCTCCATCCAGTGTTCCTGGAGTTACTACTCTTGTTACTCCTCTTTTTACAATACCTTTTGCCAACTTAGGGTCTTCTAACTGATCAACCACTACAACACAGTATCCTGCATCTATTAGCTTAGGCAGATATTGATCTAGGGCTTTGTGTGGAAAACCTGCAAGTAGGGTAGCATTCTTTTTCTTGTCTCTTTTGGTAAGTGTTATGTTTAAAGCCTTAGAGGTTAGTTTGGCGTCTTCTCCGAAAGTTTCAAAGAAGTCTCCCATTCTAAACAGGATTATTTTATCTGGGTATTGTTTCTTAAAACCCTGATATTGTTTCATCATAGGGGTCTGACTCATGAAAAAAGTATATCATGAAGTAACACCCCTGTACTACAGGTTACTTAAATCTCTTGTTGGAAAAACGCTCTCACTTCTCGTCGTTTTAAAACTGAGTCACCTAGGATTTACTTATATACCTATTTCTATTTCTTAAGTATAACTTTACTCTCTTCCTCAAACACAACCTTCCTTGCCTCAGCAATATCCTCTGCTAATACAGATATACCATAGACTCCTGTTTGGACACAGTATCTCAATAGTGGTTTACTGTTCTCGACGATCACAATAATGCTATCTGTCTGGTCTTTTACAACATCTATTATGTTGTCCAGAACCTTAAATACACTACTCTTTGTTAAATCATACTTAGCCTTACTGTCATCAAAGTTAAATCCTTGCATCTGTTTTGCTATCCTAGGCATGTTTAGAATTAAACCATCTATTTTGGTAGAGACTATTTCATCTGCTAGTATTACCTCTGAAGGATTGTCCAAGATTGCATATATCTTAAAGGATGAGGTTCTTCGTAATTTTTCTCCAGAAAGCTGTTTCTTAAATTCCCTCATGTTGTCACCACTCATGGGAGAGTGTAGAGCAATTGAAACATTTCTCTTCTTGTATACGTTTCTAATTCTTCTAACTATCTTAATGACTCTCTTTAAGATATCTAAATTGTTTACGTAGTAGATAGCTCCATAGGCCTCATCTGGTAAAGAACTTTCCTCATATGTCTTTCCTTTTGTTAAATCTCTAAAGTCTGCAACCTTCCTAGAACCTATGGAGATTACAACTTCATCTCCATGAGCTAGATCTACATACTCTAAGACCTTCTCACATATATTGTTTGAGAAGTCTACAAATTTCTTATCTTCTACATATGCCATTATATGTCGACCATCTTCTATGAGAATCTTGTCTAGATCTACATACACTATGCCATGGGAATTACCTACGTAATCAAAGAGTTTTTTAGGACCAACATCTGTCATACTAAAAACCTTAGTCGCAGAAGGGGGTAGGGTAGTGTCCTTAGGTGGGAGAGGGACTTCTGCTTGCTCAACCTCTTCTCCTTCCTTCGTTTCCTCTACTTCTTCTATTCCTGAGACATTCCCTTCACTGTAGGCCTGTACTACAGGATGAACATTCTCCTTAGGTTGTACTTTTTCTCTTTCTACTAAATATACTGTACCCGAATTACCATCTATCTTAACCCAATCTCCAGACTTTATACTTTTGGATGCCGTCTCTGTTCCAACAACTGCAGGGACACCAACCTCTCTACACAAAATTGCTGTGTCACTAGTTAATCCTCCGGTATCCATTATCACTCCACCCGAAGCTATTATCATAGTTTCCATTTCGGAAGAATATTTCTTTATGAGTAAAATATCATCTTTAGTAAACTTCTTGTCTACAGGACTATCCACAACAGTAACTTTTCCAACAGCTACCCCGAAACTAGCACCTATTCCTGAAGCTACAAAGTCTTCCTGTTTCGTAGTCGTTGGTTCTACTTGAGATTCTTCCTTAGCGGAAATTATTAACTTCTCAAGCTTTTGAGCTGCCTCATTACTATTCCTATTTATCATTCTTTGAGCATCAGATACGGCCTGAGCAACTATCATACTTTCACCTTTATACTTTTCAACAAAGCCTATTATTAATTCCCTAATATTCTTCCTCGTGAGATCGCTACTTAATGGCACTACACTTTCATTCTTCGTCGATTCATACAAAGGCTTATTTTGAAGTATCCAAAACCTTCCTCCTGAGAGAACCCATTCAATGTTTTGAATCTGCCTTGACTTGTTTTCTACAATTAACGCTATCTTGGAAATTTCCTTCATATCCTTGTCTGAAAGCTTCTGTTTATGACTCCAGCTACTAGATATCTTAATCTTTTCTTCGTTGCCTTTACCTTTTGAAGACCTTGTTGTTCTTACCTTCATCCACTCTTGTGGGGAAATATGTTTTTCGGCAATTGTTAAATCCTTCTTGTTAAGCAAGTAGGTGTCAGGAGTGATCTCTCCTAAAGATATGACATCACCTAAACCATAGACAGCTTCAATGCTTAATTTGGTATTATCTTGAGTTATTGGATCTACTGTAAATACTACCCCAGAGACTTCTGACTGAACCATCTTTTGAACTACAATAGACATTTTGACATCTGCTAGATCTATTCCCATCTTAGAAGCATATGCTACAACATCATCACAAAACACAGATGCGAAAACTCTTTTAATGGCGACTTTAAGGTCATCAAATTTCCTAACATTTAATTCCGTAGAAAAAACCCCACTAAAAGAAACCTGTGGGCTTTCTGGAAATACTACTGAGGACCTTACAGAGACCCAAGCATCTGTAAAACCAGAAAGTCTGGTATATGCTCTCAGAATATCTTCCTCAACTTCTTTGTTAAAATCAGCTTTAAGTAATACTGCCTCCACTTCCTCTCTCTCTGGATTTCTTCCTTTAGAAAGAAGCTTCTTTTGAGTTGCATCTAACGCTTTAAATGCTAAATCCACAAAGACATTACTAGAGACTACAAAAAACTCAGGAACTGGAACATCCATATCTTTTAATTCAAAGAGACTTAGACCTTTTCTTCCTATGCGGTTTTCATTTAAATCCTTGGCGGAATAATCTTCAAAAAAGAAAACTTGGTCCTTTTTTGTGCTAGCACTCTGCATTTTAAACTGGGCAGTTAAAATTTAGTTCTGTATATTACACAATACCTTTAGCTTCTAATTTTTGCAAGTCTATGTAAAATTCGTAAACGATCTGAGCAATAACCATTAAAGGCACTGCCATAAAACCACCAATTAAGCCAAAGAATATTAAGAAAACTATTACGCCCAACAGTACAACAATAGGCTTCAAGCCGACTGCATTGGCCATAACCTTTGGTACTATTAGGCTATTTTCTACCATCTGGTAGAGAACATAGGCAATTAACATAATTAAAGCATTAACAGGTCCTACTGCTATCAAAGTAACGAGTGACATTGTAAATCCAGCAAGAGTAGATCCTAGGTTAGGAATTAAACCCATAAGCCCTGCAAACATAGCCAAGGGAAGAGCAAAAGGAACTCCAAGTATTGTTAAGACTGTCCAGGAAAAGAGAGCAGCCGTAGCACTAACAACTGCTTGTCCAAGAACCCAGCTACCTAACTTATTCTCCACATCCATAACTAACTTCTTTACTCTTTTTCTCTTTTCATCTGACACTATCTTGATTAGTAATACATCTGCAAAAGTATCATGCTCTGAAAGAAGATATATCGAGAAAACTAAGGAGGTGACAAAGAATGCTCCAGCACCAAAGAAGTCAGAAATAAAGGTTGCAATGTTTTTAACGTTAGCGACAGTAGGGAAACCCTTGATGATATCTGCAACATACCCAGAAATCGCATCTACATCCACAGAGTACCCAGCTACACTGAAGTCTTCTAAAAAGAGTA